>JAILOA010000032.1 GCA_024691065.1 Lachnospiraceae bacterium
TTATGCTCATGTTACAACAACTACTACTCATAAGACTCTTAGAGGTCCTAGAGGCGGTCTTATTCTTTCAAGTGAAGAATTTGCTTTGGAGCATAAGTTAAATAAGGCTCTCTTCCCTGGAATTCAGGGTGGTCCTTTGATGCATGTTATTGCTGCTAAGGCTGTTTGCTTTAAGGAAGCTCTTTCTCCTGCATTTAAGGAGTATGGAAAGGGCATTATAGACAATGCTCAGGCTCTTGCAAACGGACTTATGAACAGAGGTATAGATATAGTTTCAGGTGGTACTGATAATCACCTTATGCTTGTGGATCTTGCCAAGAAGGGTCTTACAGGTAAGAAGGTTGAGGCTGATTTGGACGCGGTTCATATTACAGCTAATAAGAATACAATTCCAAATGATCCACAGTCACCATTCGTAACAAGTGGTATCCGTCTTGGAACTGCTGCAGTTACAACAAGAGGATTTAAGACTGATGATCTTGATCAGGTTGCCGAGGCAATTGCTCTTATCATCAATGATCCTGATGCTAATAAGGATAAGGCTTATGAGATTGTTAAGTCTCTTACCGACAAATATCCTTTATATTAATAATTGATATTTATATTTACAATTATGGAATCTTTAACCGGTGGTGTCTTCATAGCACCGCCGGTTATTTGGTTAAAGCATAAAATAAAAAATGAATTTTTACCGCACCGTAAAATACGTAAACTATGTTTTTATCGTGTGGTATAATTAAAAAGTTGCCGTACTATAGTTGCAATTTAATGATTTTTTGAAATTTAAGTAGTTAAGAATTAAGGAAGTTATATGGGAAAATACGTTTTTATAGCAGAAAAACCTTCCGTTGCTAAAGAATTTGCAAAGGTATTAGGTGTTAACGGAAATGCCGGAGCAGGATTTATGGAATCCGATAAATACATCGTAACCTGGTGTGTGGGACATCTTGTTACAATGAGTTATCCGGATGCTTATGATCCAAAGCTTAAAAAATGGGACTTAGAGACCATTCCATTTTTACCGAAGAAATTTAAATACGAGGTAATCGATGGAGTAAAAAAACAATTTAATATAGTGAAAAATATCCTGACAGGAAAGGATATAGAAAGAATTTATGTTTGTACCGACTCCGGAAGAGAAGGAGAATACATTTATCGATTGGTAGATATGGTTGCAAAGGTGCCTGATACCATTGATAAAAGGCGTGTTTGGATTGATTCACAGACGGAGGAGGAAATTAAAAGAGGAATTAAGGAAGCAAAGCCTTTGGCGGAGTATAACAGTCTTTCGGACGCTGCCTATCTAAGGGCAAAGGAAGATTATTTGATGGGAATTAATTTTTCCAGGGCGCTTACGCTCCGCTATGGCTATAAGATAAAAAATGAATTAAGAGCCGATAAAAATGTAGTGATTTCGTGCGGACGTGTTATGACCTGTGTACTTGGTATGGTCGTAAGGCGCGAGAGGGAAATAAGAGACTTTGTAAAGACTCCTTTTTATAGGGTTTTTGCGAATCTTGAATATATGGGACAGAGTATAACAGGTGAATTTAAGGCTGTTAAGGGCTCAATTTACGAGAATTCACCATTGCTTTATAAAGAAAACGGTTTTAAGAAAAAAGAGGATGCAGAGAAGCTTATCGAGTATTTGGAGGATTTCTTTAAGGAGAATGAGAGAGTAGCAATTGTTGAAAAGTGCGAGAAGAAGACGGAGAAGAAGAATCCGCCGATGCTTTTTAACCTGGCTGAGGCTCAAAATGTATGCTCAAAGCTTTTTAAAATCAGTCCGGACGAAACATTAAATATCATTCAAAATTTATATGAAAGCAAGCTTGTTACCTACCCGAGAACCGATGCAAGAGTCTTATCCACAGCGGTTTGTAAGGAGATTCATAAGAATCTTAAAGGGCTTCTGGCTTATGATAAATGTGCAGATGTAGCCCGGAAGGTTTTGGATGGTGATGCTTATAAAAATATAGCGAAGACCAGGTATTGTGATGATAAAAAAATCACCGACCACTATGCTATTATACCGACAGGTCAGGGATTAAATAATCTGGGAAGATTAAGTGCACTTCATCAGAAGGTATATGAGGTTATAGTAAGAAGATTTTTATGTATTTTCTTCCCGGCTGCCGAGTATAAGAAGATTTCACTCGATTCAAAGATTTCAACGGAGCATTTCTTTTCAAGTTTTAAGGTGCTCGTAAATGAAGGATATATGGCCTATCAGGAGGCATCTTTTGCTAAGAAGAACAGAAATAAAGATGATTCTATAACTTTAGGTTCCGGTAAAGATAATGGGGATTCAAAAGTTACGGAAGGCGTTGATGTCGGAAATACAGGTAGTGCAGGAAATACCAATGGTGCAGGCAATACCGGTGGTGCAGGAAATATAGGTAGTGCAGGCAATACCGGTGGTGCAGGAAATATAGGTAGTTCAGGCAATACCGGTGGTACAGGAAATAACGGTGGTGCAGGAAATACCGGTGGTGCAGGCAATGCAGGCAATGCTGATTTAAAAGGCTCCGGTGATAATTCAGATGAAGGTGACGGCGACGTAACGACGAGCGAGGCATTTATAGAGCAGTTATCAAAGCTTAAGAAGGGCGCAAAGCTTGATTGTAAGGACTTTGAGATAAAAGAAGGCGAGACCAGTCCGCCTAAGAGGTATAATTCGGGTTCTCTTATTCTTGCAATGGAAAATGCAGGACAACTTATAGAGGATGAAGAGCTGAGAGCTGAAATTAAGTCGAGCGGAATCGGTACATCAGCGACCAGAGCGGAAATCTTAAGTAAGCTTGTTAAGATAAAATATCTGAGTCTCAATAAAAAGACTCAGATTATAACATGTACAACGCTTGGTGAGATGGTTTATGAGGTTACTTATTATTCCATCAGACCGCTGCTTGATCCTAAGCTTACGGCAAGTTGGGAAAAGGGACTTACCATGGTTGCAAATCAGGAAATTTCAGAGAATGATTATATGGTGAAGCTTGAGGATTATGTCAGCCGAAGAGTTAATTATGTGAAGCATTATCCGAATATGAAGGAAATAAATGAATCTTTTAAGAAGATACCGAGAGGGTCATCGAAGAAATAGAATTTCCTGTTTTGTTATACCGTTGATATATAAGGTATTAAAGATATAAATAATTATAATAAATCTGATAATTGAAATAATTATATAAATTTAAATGTATTTAATAAAAATTGGAGGAAACTTAAAATGTATGACGAGTTAAAAAATAAAAATCTATTTAATTTGGATGAGACTATTGCCTCTTCGCTTATTGACAGTAAGGACTATCCATGGGAGGTGCTTCCTGAGATAGCCGAATACATTTTATTTCTCGGTCAAAAGCTTGATCCCGAGGAGTATGAAAAGAGAGGCGAAAATATCTGGATTGCAAAATCGGCAACTATCGCAGATTTTGCGACAATTAGCGGTCCTTGCATAATCGGTAAGAAGACTGAGGTTCGTCCGGGTGCATTTATCAGAGGAAATGCAATTGTCGGTGAAAATTGTGTCGTTGGTAATTCCACAGAGTTAAAGAATGTTATATTATTCAATAATGTGCAGGTTCCGCATTATAATTATGTCGGTGATTCAATTCTCGGATTTAAGTCACATATGGGAGCCGGAAGTATAACCAGCAATGTTAAATCCGATAAGACTCTTGTAAATATTTATTATAAGGGTGAGAGGGTTCATACCGGTCTTAAGAAAATGGGTGCAATTCTCGGAAACTATGTTGAAGTTGGATGCAACAGTGTACTTAATCCCGGAACAGTTATAGGAAGCAATACCAATATTTATCCGCTTTCAAGTGTGAGAGGTTTTATTCCGAAGGGCGTTATATTTAAGTCAAGAGACAATGTGGTGGCTAAGAATTAAATACGGCGAATTGGAATATTTATATATTGTTTTATTTACCGATATGATAAAAATATAGTAAAAAACTATATTTTCTAAGGTATGATTATGACTTAAAATCATATATAGTTATGGCAGTACTTGAACGAAGTGTAGGTAATCACACATTTTTAATGTGATAGCATTAAGAGGTACATAACACTTACATCAGGATACGAAATGTCCGTACGTTCATAAGAATAAGCAAAGCGAACTGAATAATGTTTGTTTTAATTAAAAGGATGAGTTATGGCAGATATACATATTCTTAGTAGGGATACTGTAAACAAGATCGCTGCCGGTGAGGTTATTGAGCGTCCGGTTGCCGTGGTTAAGGAGCTGGTAGAAAACTCAATTGATGCTCACAGCAGTGAGATAACTGTGGAAATAAAAGAAGGCGGAGAGAAGCTTATACGTGTTACCGATAACGGTGCAGGAATATCCTTTGACAATGTAAAGCTTGCATTTACGCCGCATGCTACAAGTAAAATTAAAGACATTACCGATTTGGACAGTGTTATGAGTCTCGGGTTCAGGGGTGAGGCCCTTGCAAGTATAGATTCTGTGTCTTATATGGAAATGCTTAGTAAGACGCGTGATTCTTTTATAGGAACCCGTTATAAGTCCGAAGGCGGACAGAATCAGGAAATAACCGAGGCCGGTTGTCCGGACGGCACTACATTTATTGTAAGGGAATTATTTTATAATACTCCGGCAAGAAAAAAGTTTTTGAAACGTCCTCAAACGGAAGCAGGGTATATTGGAGATGTTTTGGAAAAGATTGCATTGTCCAAGCCGGAGATTGCATTTCGCTTTATCAATCAGAATCAAACGAAGCTTAGTACACCGGGTAACGGTGACTTAAAGGATTGTATTTACAGTATCTTTGGAAAGCAGGTATATACAAATCTTTTACCGGTTAGCTGGGAGCAGTATGATATAAAGGTTGGCGGGTATATTGGAAAGCCTTCTATCAACCGTGGTAACAGAAAATTTATGATTTATTTTATCAACGGTCGTTTTATCCAGAGTAATATCATCGGAAAGGCCATTTTGGATGCGTTTGAGCCATATATAATGCTTCATAAATTTCCTTTTACGGTTTTAAATATCGATATTTCTCCTTTAAAAACCGATGTTAATGTTCATCCTCAGAAGCAGGAGGTTAGATTTGATAACGGACAGGAAATTTACAAGGTTATCTACAATGCCGTAAAGGATGCGATTGAGGGAAAAGAGCTGATTCCGAAGATTTCATTGGATGATGAAGAGGATGTTAAGATACAGGATAATAAGGATTATACATTCTATAATGCAAAGACAAATGATAATTTAATTAATAAAGGAAATGTTTCGTCAGCCGGTGCGAGTACATTTTCAACAAATGTTACATCAGCCGGTGCGAGTACATTTTCATCTAATGCTCCGTCTGCAAGTACTGCGTCCTTTTGGAAGATTGATGATATGCCTAAGGAGTCCGGAGTTCATGAGGAAAGCGGTTTTTCAAAGGATGACAAAAATTCAGGAGTTCATGAGGAAAGCAGTTTTTCAAAGGATGACAAAAATTTAGGCGTTAAGACTTATGCTGAATTTAAGAGGATGCAGGAAGAAAGAAATGTAGCGGAAGAGTTATTAAGGCAGGAAGAGGAAAACATCTTTGCAGGCACCGAGCAGGAGATTACCGGCAGTGCCGTGACTTCGGAAGCTTTGCAGGGAATAGCTAAAAATACGGGATTTGCAGGCACCGAGCAGGAGATTACAGAAAGTGCCGGGCTTTATAAGGGTATACAGGAAGTTTCAGAAGGCCTACATACAAACGAAGAAGATATTCGGGAAAATTCTCAAATATCCATGACAGCCGGTTCTGTAAGCTTTGCTAATTACGGCCTTAAGAAGGATGAGGAGCCAAAAGAAAAAGCTAAGCAACTTAAGCTTTCTGATGTAGATGAGGGCTTTATGACCGAAAAGGCCATAAAGGAATGTAAAATAATCGGGCAGGTATTTTTAACCTATTGGATAATGGAATATGACGGTGTTATGTATATGATTGACCAGCATGCTGCCCATGAAAAGGTAAATTACGAAAGATTTATGAAAAAAATCCTGAATAATGATGTTACAACTCAGGAGTTAAATCCACCGATAATCATTACTTTAAGCCTTGCCGAGCAGAATGTTTTGAATGAGCATATGGAGGAATTTGAAAGAATGGGATTTCAAATTTCCGAATTTGGTGGAAATGATTATCAAATTAACGGTGTTCCTGACAACATACCGGCCATTTCCAAGGAAGAGTTATTTAAGGAAATGATAGATTCACTTTTAAGTGAGTCCGGTAATATTTCTTCAAAGGATTTTATGATGAAGGTTGCAAGTATGTCTTGTAAGGCAGCCGTTAAAGGTAATAATACTTTGGATGTTTTGGAGGTTGAGAAACTATTAAAGGAACTTCTCACTCTGGAAAATCCATATAATTGTCCTCATGGCAGACCGACTATGATAAGCTTTAGCAAAACTGATTTAGATAGAAAATTCAAGAGAATTGTAAATTAAAATTTTATGAGGTTATATTTATGAAGAAACACATCTATAGTTTGGTTTTATTGTTAATGAGTATTTCTATAGCTTCTTTTATGATGGGATGTTCCGGAACTGATAACGGAAGCAGTAAAGAGAAATCCGGGAGCAGTGGTTCAAAGGAAGCAGGGACATCCGATACTTCCGGCAGCGAAGCAGAGATTTTGGGAATTGAATATCCTGTTAAAATGTCTAAGGGAACAGGTGTTTATGGGTCTGATTTTAAGTTGGAGCTTTCCGCTGAAAAGAATTCAGACATTTATTATACTTTGGACGGCAGTAATCCGACCTATAGCGAGACACGAATTAAATATACCAAGCCTATAAAAATTACAGACAGAGGTGAGGATGATAATTATGTATCGGGTGTTGATCCTCTGCTTTTTGATGCGGCTAATGTTACATATAACAAAGATAAAGATGAATTAAAGACAAAATATTCTGCTCCGAAGTCCGGAGAAGTTGATAAGATTACGGTTGTCAGGGCCGTAATGAAGAACGGTGAGGATTATTCGGCCGTTACAACCAATACCTATATAGTCGGCGAAATGAAGGAGCATATTAATGATATAGATAAGGCGAGCGAAGCATTCGGAAAACCTTTGGCAATAATGTCTATTTCCGTTGATTATGATGATTTATTTGATTACGAAAAAGGTATATATGTCAAGGGAAAGAAGATGCAGGATGATGTGGACAGCAAAAATTATAAGATTGAATATAGAGATTTTACAAACGGTGAACAGAGAGGATTTGATGCAAATTATAAACAGCGCGGAAAAGAATGGGAGAGAGCTGCGCATATAGATTACATTGAGTCCGACGGAACCACTACAGAATGTAAGTTGCAGCAGGATTGCGGAATCAGAATGCAAGGCAACTATTCACGTTCCGATTTGCAAAAGGGTTTAAGAATTTATGCAAGAACGGATTATACCCCGAATCTTAAGAATTTTGAATATAATTTCTTTGATGCAAAGGACTGCAACGGTGAGATAATTAAAAAATATAAGAAACTTACTATGAGAAACGGCGGTAACAGTGCATTTATAAATAAATATAATGACCAATATTGGCAGAATATGGTTAGAGAGACTAATTGTGAAACTCAGAATTCCAGACCTTGTGTAGTATATATTGACGGAGAATACTTCGGAGTATATGTATTGCAGGAGGATTATTGCGGAAAACTTTTTGAGGAGCGTTACGGTGTTCTTGATGATTCGGTTGTTTCCTACAAAGGAGATGCAGAAGTTTATGAAACCGGCTATGTAATGGATGACGGTACTCTTCCTGCAGGAGAAACAGATGACGGTTATTTTTTAAGAGATCTTCTTAAATTTTACAGCACTCATGATGATTTAAAGAGTGAAGAGGATTATGAGGAATTTATAAAGCTAGTGGATCCCGATTCGGTAATGGATTATTTTGCTGTTGAATTATGGATAAATAATCAATGGGACTGGCCGGGAAAAAACTGGCTTATTTGGAGAGCAACCGATGTGGACGATCCAAGTAAAAAGGATGCATATGATTATGCCGACGGCAGATGGAGATTTTGTTTTTGTGACGTAGAATTCGGCGGATGGAGCGGAAAGTCGGATGCCGTTAAAAATACTATTCAGGAAGATAATTATGAAGAATTCGGTATGCTTGATTCCAGATGTAAAAATGTTGCGGTACGTATGTTTGATTATCTAATGACTAACGATAAGTGGAGAGAAGCATTCTGGGAGAGATTAGAGTCTCTTTCGGATAATGAATTTGAGTATGAAAAGGCAATGGAAAATCTTGATTTTTATCACTCATCATATTCTCCGCTTATGTATCAATTTTATGTAAGATATTATGGGATGGAGGCAGCTTATTCAGCCGTAGATAATTTGGAAAATTCAGGCGGCGGAGGTTATAATGCCATTGCTGACTTTTTAAAGGAACGCCCTAAGCATATTAAGCAGATGAAGAAGTGGGGCGAAAAGACCATGAAGGAGATTGAAAAGCTTAAAAAGAAGGGTGAGTTTGAAGTATATAAAGATGAAATTAAAGAATGACAAACCTTTGGTTGTACTTACCGGACCAACCGCAGTAGGAAAGACAAAGCTTAGTTTAGAGCTTGCCAAGGCCATTGACGGTGAGATTATTTCGGCAGATTCCATGCAGGTTTATAAATATATGGATATAGGAACCGCTAAAATTATGCCGGATGAGATGCAGGGGGTAAGACATCACTTGATTGATATCATTAATCCCTGGGAAGAATTTAATGTCTTTAAATTTAAGGATAAGTGTAATGAATGTATAGAAGACATTTATTCACGTGGCAGGATTCCGGTTATTGCAGGTGGTACGGGATTTTATATACAGGCAGTTTTAAAGGATGTTAATTTTACGGAAAATGAAACTGATACTGCTTACAGAAATGAGCTTCAGGCTTTTGCCGATATGAATGGAGCGAAGGCTCTTCATAATATGTTAAGGGATAAAGATCCGGAGGCTGCAGATGAAATCCATGAAAATAACATTAAGAGGATAATCAGGGCTCTCGAGTATTATAAGCTTACAGGTGAAAAGATTTCCAATCATAATTCCAGGGAAAAGACCAGGAAGTCTTTATATAATTCCTGTTATTTTGTGCTTAATAAGGACAGGGCTACTCTTTACAGTGATATCGAAAGAAGAGTCGATATTATGCAGGACGGAGGGCTTCTTAATGAGGTTATTTCGCTAATTGACATAGGTGTAAAGAGAAATCATACATCTATGCAGGGTATTGGTTATCATGAGCTTTATAATGTTTGTGAGAAGCTTTTATTAAGATATAGGGAGCTTGGTATATTGGATAAGCCCGATGCCCAAATTTTAAACTTCTCTGCAGATAAAGGGACGGATAAGGATGATGAAAACCTTAAAATTCCTGCAGATAAAGGGACGGATAAGGTCGATGAAATCCTTAAAATTCTTGCAGATAAAGGGACGGATAAGGACGATAAAATCCTTAAAATTCCTGCAGATAAAGGGACGGATAAGGACGATGAAATCCTTAAATTCCTGCAGATAAAGGGACGGATAAGGACGATGAAATCAAAAACAGAATAAGGAATATCCAAAATATCCTTAAATGTGAGGATATAAGGCGGATTAATGAAGAATTTGCCGGAGAGATTAAATCTTCCTTTGATGAAATAAAGCTCAATACGAGACATTTTGCCAAGAGGCAACTTACCTGGTTCAGACGTGAAGAAGAGGTTATTTACGTTGATAAGGACGAGATTGCCGAAGAGAAATTGTTGGATTTTTGTATGAAGAAGATGAAGAGTCAGGAAATGATTTAAACTGTTTATAATAAAAACTGTTTATAAAAACTGTTTATAAAAACTGTTTATAAAAACTATATATAATAAAAAATATTTATAATAAAAACGGAGAGATATATTTGCAGGCATTTATTATTTATTATGAATTTGAAGCTGTTAAAAATAAAGGCTTTATAGATTTATTCACCGGATACGGAAAAGAATCGGGGATAGATTTTAAGCTTTTATTTTTTGACGGAAGTGTTGACGGATTTAAAGAAAAATACAAGGATTTATTTTTAAATTTCCGGGAAAACCCATTATTTGAAAGTGAAATTACGAATCATATAAGCGATGGCGGGAATACTAATCAAAATTATGATAATAAATTGTTGTTTGTATTAA
This sequence comes from Lachnospiraceae bacterium, assembly GCA_024691065.1. Lineage (GTDB taxonomy): Bacteria > Bacillota > Clostridia > Lachnospirales > Lachnospiraceae > JAEEJA01. Next base: position 10,192 of record JAILOA010000032.1, read on the forward strand.
ACCGGACCAGATGTTATGAACTAAGCAGATATTTTGAAGATAATAATATCAAGGTTTATAATTCGTCCGATTTGGTCAGAATAGCAAATGATAAGTTTGAAACTTTTAAATTTTTACAAAAAAAATTACCGGATATTAATTTTACCGATACGGATATTTTTGAATTTAAAAATGATTTTGATGCATTTAAAAATGCAATTGAAAAATTTTCCGGCAGGAGAGCCGTAATTAAATGTGTTTCCGGACATGGCGGAAGCGAAGTATGGCTCGTTGATTTAGAGGATTATAATTCAATAATTGATACTTTTAAAGCTATATCCGATTCAAATGAATCAAAGAAATATATAATTCAGGAGTTTGTGCCTTCTGATTCCATGGACTTAAGGGTTTATGTTATGGATGGTAATATATATTCCGCAGTCTTAAGAAAGGGAGAAGGAAGCTTTAAGTCAAATTTTTCTCTCGGCGGAGGATTTTTTGAATATAAATTGTCAGCGGAGGAAGAAGCCTATATTAACAGGTTTATTGATGCATTATCAGGTGAAAATTACGGTTTTATCGGGATTGATTTTTTGGTTACAAGTTCCGGAGAGCTTGTTTTTAATGAAATTGAGGAAATGGTCGGTACCAGAATGCTTTATAATATCGGAAAAAATGATATAGTGAAGGATTTTCTAGAAAATATAGTAATATAAATTTCATTAAATTATGATAAAAAGATGTAAAAGAAAAGAATAATGATAGTGTAAATTTATTTTCTTGAAAATATAGTAATATAAATTTCATTAAATATGATAAAAAGATGTAAAAGAATAATGATAGTGTAAATT
>JAILOA010000037.1 GCA_024691065.1 Lachnospiraceae bacterium
AGCAACACACTTAACAGTTTTCTCTTAGAACTTGTTGCTGAGTATATTATAACATACATGTTCTTGATTTACAAGGCTCCTCCCACCGCCCAAGGGCAGTGGGTTTCCGCCTACAACAACAGAAAGGATTTTATTTATGAACGGAAGATTAAAGAATGAGTATGGAAATGTCCTTATAGATAAGTCGGTTCTTGCAGAGTATGCCGGATATGCTGCCATGGAGACCCTTGGTGTTGTCGGAATGGCCGTAAATAATGTGAAGGACGGCGCTATGAAAATTCTGAAACGCGAGAATGCCGGACAGGGCATAAGTGTTGAAATTGTAGATAATAGAATTAAACTCACTATACATATTATTGTTGCGTATGGCGTGAATATAAAGGCTGTTGCCCAGAATCTACTGGATAATGTTAAGGGCAGGCTTGAAGCTAATACAGGACTTGAGGTAGAATATATCACCATAATAATCGATGGTGTTAAGAATATTGATGTGGTTTAGGAAAAATATATTACATAACATAGACATATTTTGAAATGAGGTAATTTGATGAAAACCATAGGTTCAGAGACGCTTAAGAATGCATTTTTTTCGGCTGTCGCAAATTTAAATAATAACAGGGAACATATAAATGAGCTAAATGTATTTCCGGTTCCCGACGGAGATACCGGAACAAATATGACAATGACAGTAATGTCCGCTAAGAATGAGGTATTAAAGCTTTCGGATAATGCGTCGATTCAGGATATTTCCAAGGCAATTGCAAACGGTTCATTAAGAGGAGCGAGAGGAAATTCCGGTGTTATTACTTCCCAGATTTTCAGAGGAATCAGAAAGAGTTTTCAGGCTGAAGGAGAGAAAAGGGACGTTGATGAAATTGATATACCTATGATAAAGAATGCGCTACATTCTGCTACAGAGACTGCATATAATGCAGTTATGAAGCCTAAGGAGGGTACGATTCTTACCGTTATCAAAGCCGGTTCTCTTAAGGCGGAAGAGCTTATGGCAGAAGAAGATGCAGATGACTTTGAAGTCGAAGAATTTATAGGATTGATTGTCAATGCTATGGATGAGGCGTTGGAAAGGACTCCGGAGTTATTGCCGGTTCTTAAGGAAGCAGGAGTTGTTGATTCCGGCGGTATGGGCCTTATGGCTTTGGTAAAGGGTATGCTTCTTTGTCTGCAGGGAAGTCCTGTCGAATTAAATGAAAATGATATAACCAAGGCTACTGTATCTACAGGTGTTAAGAATGTCGGCATAGAAACAGAGGATATTAAATTCGGTTATTGTACGGAATTTATTATTATGACGGATTGGGAAAATGAGCATACAAAGGGGAAGAATATCCCGCTTGATGCCATTGAAAAAGAATTAAAGAGTTATTTAAATAATCTTGGCGACTGCGTTGTAGTTGTAGCTGACGATGATATAGTAAAGGTTCATGTTCATACAAATGATCCGGGACTTGCTATTCAAAAGGCTCTTACATTCGGTCAGCTCTCAAGCCTTAAAATCGACAATATGAGGGAAGAGCATAATGAGAAGATTATAAAGGATGCATCCAAGATTGCTAAGGGCGAGGCTCTTTATAAATCTGATACAAGTCCTGAAATACCTGAAAATGCATTTGTATCCATATGTGCCGGAGACGGGCTTGCAGATATTTTTAAAAGTCTCGGGGTAAATACAATAGTTGAGGGCGGACAAACCATGAATCCAAGTACGGAGGATATCGTGGAAGCTATCAATAATCTTTCGGCAAAGAATGTATTTATATTCCCGAACAACGGAAATATAATTCTTGCGGCTAATCAGGCTGCAGAATTAGTCGAAGATAAGAATGTTTATGTGATTCCTACCGTGAATATCCCACAGGGAATCGGTTGTATGATTAATTTTGTGGCAGGCAGAACACCGGAGGACAATAAAAGCCAGATGTGTGAAAGCCTCGAGGAGATAAAGGTAGGACAGGTTACCTATGCTGTAAGAGATACAGAGATGGATGGTTTCTCTGTTAAAAAAGATGATTATATGGGAATGTTCGAAAAGAGCATTGTAGCTGTCGATGAAACACCACTTAGAGCGGCACTGGCTATGGCAGAGAAGATGATTGATGAAGATACAGAGCTTGTAAGTATTTACTATGGTGCGGATTCTGATGAAGAAGAGGCTGAAAGTCTTTCGAAAAAAATTTCGGAAGTATTTCCTGAGGTTGAGATAGAAATTGAATACGGTGGACAGCCAGTGTATAATTATATTATTTCAGTAGAGTAAATTCGTTTTTATTTCCCTTCCAAAAGGATAATATTCCTTTTAGAAGGGGATTTTACTATTTATAAGTAATATATAGGATATAAAGGGTATATGGAAAATAATAATAAAAAGAAATTAAATATTAAAGCAAATAATTCTACACGGAGTAGAACAAAAATGGGAAACGGTAACGGTTTTTCGAAAAATAATATTGATGATGATTCAAAAGAGCAAAAGCATTTTTATGAAAATTTTAAAGAAATAAAGTATTCCGAGGTAAAAGTGCGCGGCGATAAGTCTTATGTAATTGCCGAAAAAAATGTTGCCAATGAATCCGAAATTGAAAAAGAAAAGCTTGAACAAATTATAAATGATCAGGAAAAATTAAAAAGAAAAATCCAATTAATGATATTAATTGGACTTACTGTTATGTATGGAATTGTTCCTTTTACTAAGTTTGGTTTTATTTTTATCGGAGACTTTTCCATTACATTTATACAGGTTCCGATTATCCTTGTGACTATTCTGATCGGCTTGCCGCAAGGCTTTTATGTATCGCTTTTATTTGGGCTGTCTTCGATGGGACTTGCATATAATGTCCCTTCGGATTCTTTTGATGCGCTCTTCAGAAATCCTTATTTATCGGTAGTTCCGCGTTTATTGATTCCGCTTATTGCATGGGCTGCATTTGCTTTCTTTAAAAGGCTGGCAGATGATTATACCATTTCAGCGAAGCTTATTTGCGGAGCATTGTCTTCAGTTTGCGGAGTTCTTGCTAATACATTGTTTGTGCTTATAGCATTGATTATCGTTTATCCCGTACAAATGGGATTAACTGCCGATATCTCATCAAGTACGTTAATCCTTTCACATATACTCGGACCTAATATGATTGCCGAGATTTTTGTGGCTGTTATTCTTACCTGTATCGTTATACTGGCCAGTGAAAAAGCAAAAGAGAAGCTCGATATAATCGAGTTTATGGGATATAAACCACTCAGAAAGTCTTTCCAAAAATGGATTCTTCTCTTCACGGTTGTCGGCTTTTGCATAATGCTCTCATTTCTGTATCAGCTCCTTACCGAGCAGGATCTCGTAAGCGCAAATCGACTTTTATCCGAAAAAAATAATGACATTTCCAATCAGGTTAGTGTTTCAAAGGACTCCATAGAAAATGAAGATTTGGAAATCGGAAATTCCGGTTATATTTTGCTTATTGAAAATAACGTGGTTACAAAATCATGTGATGTGGATATGGTCGGAAAATCCTTATCCGATCTTGGAATCAAGCTGTCAGACGTACATACCGGCAAAATGTTTTATATCGTAATTAACGGTACCAGCGGTGAAGCGATGTATATGAAATCAGGAAGAGTAACCGTATTTTCATTCCTGTCGGACAGCGAAATATATGTCGGCAGAAATCGTAATACGTCAATTCTCCTTGCCGGTGTTTTCGTTCTCTTTATACTTATATATCTGACCATTACAAGGATTGTTCAGAGAAATGTAGTGCATAAGATTTACAGTATCAATGAGTCTCTGGAAAAGATACGTGGCGGAGATTTGGATGAGTATGTAAATGTAGTCGGAAATACCGAATTTGAAGAGCTTTCCCTCGGTATCAATACCACCGTTGCGGCTCTTAGGGATACTATGGAAGAGATAGCCACAAGGGACAGGGAAGAAATGGAATTTGCCAGGGAAATCCAATATTCTACGCTTCCTAAGGTGGAACATTTTCAGCCTGAAAACGGTGAATATGAGGTTCGCGGAATGATGATAACGGCCAGGGAGGTCGGCGGTGATTTCTTCGATTTGTATACGATCGGAAAAAATAAGCTGGGACTCTTAATTGCCGATGTTTCCGGTAAGGGTGTGCCTGCGGCTTTGTTTATGATGACTTCAAAGACACTCATTAAGAACCTGACACTCAGCGGTAAAAAGCCTGCCGAGGTCCTTGAAATCGCTAATAACGAATTGGTTGAAAATAACGAAAGAGGTATGTTCGTAACGGTTTGGCTCGGAATAATTGATTTGCAGGAAGGTACTCTTGAATTTGCAAATGCAGCGCATAACCCGCCATTACTGAAGAAAAAGAACGAACTGTCAGTTTATATGGACCACAGACATTATAAGAGGAGTCTGATGCTCGGATGCATTGAAGGTACTGAGTATTTTAATAATGTTATTGAATTTACAAAGGGCGATGCATTGTTCTTATATACAGACGGTATTACGGAGGCTCACAGTGAGACAAAGGAATTGTACGGAGAAGACAGATTACAAATTTGTTTTGAGAAAAATTTTGATAAAAATCTGAGCGAAATTTTGGATGATATTCATGATGATATCAATAAATTTGCAGGCAAGGCCGAGCAGTTTGATGACATTACTATGCTTGCCATTAAGATGAGAGAGTAAGGACAAATAAGTTACTATGTACCGCTGCCATCGGTTTTGAGATTAAAATGATTAAACAATATCCCGGAAATAATGATATGTTCCCTTCTTGCCGGTTGTCCGGTAAAGAAGGTATATATCAGAATTGCCGGGATTTTTTGTGGGAATTTCGAAAGAAAAGCGGCTTGCAAATTTGGAATAATAATGATTAAAAATATTCATCATTGATTGCATAAAAATAACTTGCATTCAACATTATATCTATGCTATATTAACATCGAGCGGTATTCAGGATTGAAACTGCATCAGATGATAAAGATCGCCCAAGGGGGTGATTGTTATAAAGATTGGTATTATTGGTGCCGGTAAGGTTGGTACGACCATAGGAAAAGTCTTGGTTGATTATGCTTATGAATTAAAAAATTGTAATGCATCAAATGAGAATGGTACTTTCGATGAAATCAATGATTCAAAAGAGGGTAATATTTTCAAGGTTAGCAAGACTAATACGAAATCTGATTCTACAGAGAATGAGTTAATGATTACAGGTTTCTATAGCAGGTCGTATGAAAGCGCAAAGGAATCGGCAGAGTTCACCAAAACCAATGCATTTAAAGAAATCGATGATTTGCTGAGTGTAAGCGATACTCTGTTTATTACTACTCCTGACGGGGAGATAGAAAAAATATGGGATTGCATTACAGAAAAAAATTCCGGAAAGGAAGCTTCCGGAAAGAACAATTTTGAAAATAATATTTCTAATAAGTTAATTTATCATTTTAGCGGTTCATTATCATCCGATGTATTCACAAATTCTGATGTGCACAATATGAGTTGTGCTTCGTTTCATCCCGTTTTTGCATTTTCCGATAAATTTAAAAGTTACGAACAATTTCATAATGTTTCCATTACGGCTGATGGCGACGAAAAGGCGGTTAATGCATTGAAGCCTGTGTTCGAGGCGATTGGTTGTAAGGTAAATGTTATAAAACCTGTCGATAAGGCAAGGTACCATGCGGCGACAGTCTGCGCAAGCAATTTTGTTGTGGGACTTGTAGGATTTGCGGTGAATCTCCTGGAAACCTGTGGATTTGAAGAGAAGGCTGCATATGAGATTTTATCGGGACTTACAACAAAAAATGTAGAAAATATATTTAAAACCGATGTTTATTCGGCTCTTACCGGACCGGTTGAAAGAGGCGATTTCAAAACGGTTGAGAAACATTTACAGGCGCTGAATGATGAGGAAAGAGAAGTTTATGAGGCGCTTAACAAGGAAGTTATAAAGATTGCGGAAATTAAGCATAGCAGGGAAGCAAAATAGAGTATAAATTTCAAGGTCAGGGATGGCTGAAAAATTGTAGAAAAAATTAAAGTCAGGGATGATTGTAAAATTGTAGAAATAATTAAAGTCAGGGATGACCGTAAAATCAGAGTAAAAAACGGTCAAAGGTGACTGTAATTATGAGAGTATAAATTACAGTCAGGGATGACCTAAAATCAGAGTAAAACAAATCAATATAAAAGGTACTTACTTTGTACCGGAAAGAAGGTAGATATGAAAAAAACAGTGAATACATTCAGGGATGCCAAGGCAAACGGACAAAAGGTTACAATGCTTACAGCATATGATTATTCCACAGCAAAGATGATGGAAGAGGTTGGAGTTGACAGTATACTGGTAGGTGATTCTTTAGGAAATGTAATGCTCGGCTATGAGGATACGGTTTCGGTTACCATGGAAGATATGATTCATCACTGCAAGGCAGTTAAGAGGGGAGCACCAAATACACTTGTTGTTTGCGATATGCCATTTATGTCTTATCAGACAAGCGTTTATGATGGAGTTGTAAATGCAGGACGTCTTATGAAGGAAGGTCGTGCCAATGCCGTTAAGCTTGAGGGCGGTACCGGTGTTGCCCCGGTTATAAAGGCTATTGTTGATGCAGGAATTCCGGTTTGTGCGCATATCGGTCTTACACCACAGTCTATCAATGCATTTGGCGGATATAAGGTTCAGGGTAAAGATACTGCAGCAGCTAAGAAGCTTGTAGAGGACGCATTGGCAGTACAGGAGGCCGGTGCATTTGCGGTAGTTCTTGAATGCGTGCCTTCAAAGCTTGCAAAGTATGTTACCGAAAAGCTTCACATAACAACAATCGGAATCGGCGCAGGAAATGATACCGACGGACAGGTGCTTGTATATGCTGATATGCTCGCAATGTTCTCGGATTACAAACCAAAGTTTGTTAAGCATTTTGCAAATGTAGGCGAGGAAATGAAGAAGGGCATCAAGGGTTATATCGACGAGGTAACGGCAGGAAGCTATCCGGCTGAGGAGCATGGATATTCAATTGCTGATGAGGTTATGGAAGAAATCCAGAAGTAGGATTTGTTTTATTAAAGGATAAAAGCCTTGTATGCAAGGATGCAAAGGTCTATATAAAAAGATATAGGAGCCTTGAAGTAAGGATGCAAAGGCTTATAGAAAGTCAAATAAAAGCCTTGAAGTAAGGTTGCAAAGGCTTATGGAAAGTAATAAAAAGCCTTGAAGTAAGGTTGCAAAGGTTTATGGAAAGTAATATAACTGCCTTGCAGGTGAGGATGCAATATTCTGCAGAAATTGCCTGCAAGGCTGGATTAAAGAAATAAATATGGATAAAAAGGAGAATAAGAAAATGCAAATTTTAAAAACAATTGATGAGGTTAGAGCGCTTGTAAAGAGTTGGAAAAAAGAGGGGCTTAGCGTTGGTCTGGTGCCAACCATGGGATATCTTCATGAGGGACATAAGAGTCTTATTGTAAAATCGGTGGAGCAGAATGACCGCACTATCGTAAGTGATTTTGTAAACCCTATGCAGTTTGGTCCGACTGAGGATCTTGCAACATATCCAAGAGATTTACAGAGGGACGCAGAGCTTGTGGAATCTGCAGGAGCGGACGCTATATTTAATCCTGAGCCTGAAGAAATGTATCTTCCTAACTTTTCTTCTTTTGTAGATATGAGTACACTTACAGGCGGCCTTTGCGGAAAGACACGTCCTATCCACTTCAGAGGTGTTTGTACTGTAGTTTCCAAGCTTTTCAATATTGTGACTCCTGACAGAGCGTACTTTGGCCAGAAGGATGCACAGCAGCTTGCGGTTATAAAGCATATGGTTTCAGATTTAAGTTTCGGTATTGAAATCGTTGGTTGCCCGATTGTAAGGGAAGAGGATGGTCTCGCAAAGAGTTCAAGAAATACATATCTTTCAGCTGATGAGAGACAGGCTGCACTTGTTCTTTCAAAATCTTTGGAATTTGGTAAAAATATGATTGCCAATGGAGAGAAAGATGCTAAAATGGTAGTTGACTGCATTAAGAAGGAAATTGAAAAGGAACCGCTTGCAAAGATTGATTACGTTGAAATTGTAAGCTGGCCTGATCTTGAAAATGTAGATACAATTGATGGCAGCATCTTATGTGCAATGGCAGTTTATATAGGTAAAACAAGACTTATTGATAACTTTATTGTGGAATAGGATTTAAAAATTTGGAATTATAAGTCAAATATTTTGAAGAAAATGTCAGTTGACTGTTAAATAAAATCAGGATATATTTTTATTTGTCATTTCAAAAATTAAGATATGTTTTGATTTGAAAGTTAAATAAATCAGGATATATTTTGATTTGTCATTTCAAAAATTAAGATATATTTTGATTTGAAAGTTAAATAAATCAGGATATATTTTGAAATGTAAGTAAAAAAATGTAATAAATGTGATTTTATAATTTTGAAACAGGACATAAATTGTTCCTGTATTCAGGAGTAGGAATCGAAGCGGATTACGAATCCCCACTTTATAAAACAAGTTCACGAAATGAGGTATATTATGAATTTAGAAATGTTAAAAGGTAAAATTCACAGAGCAACAGTAACTCAGGCAGAATTAAACTATGTTGGAAGTATTACAGTTGACACTCTTTTGATGGAAGCTGCAGGTATAGTTGAGTATGAGAAGGTTCAGGTTGTTGACGTGGAAAACGGAAACAGATTTGAAACTTATACAATTGCCGGAGAAGCCGGAAGCGGAGTTATTTGTCTGAATGGTGCTGCCGCACGTCAGGCTCTTGCCGGTGACCATGTAATTATTATGGCTTATTGCTACATGGATGCAGAGGAAGCTAAGACTCATAAACCTAAGGTAGTTCTTGTTGATTCCGAAAATAAAATCACAAAGACTACAAATTATGAGAAGCATGGGGTTTTATCTTAAAACTCTTCTATGTCAAGTAGAATCAGAAATATTACATAAACCTCCGATGCCATAAAATTAAGGGTATGGGGTACATAATAACCGGGGAGATGAGGTAAATATGTTTAAAGGAAAGACTGTATTACTCGGGGTTACGGGCAGTATAGCAGCTTATAAGATTCCAAACCTCGTAAGTATGCTTATAAAGCAGCATGCAGATGTGCATGTTATAATGACTAAAAATGCAACAAATTTCATAACGCCGATTACATTTGAAACATTAACAGGACATAAATGTATAGTCGATACATTTGACAGAGATTTTGAATTTAAGGTTGAGCATAT
>JAILOA010000300.1 GCA_024691065.1 Lachnospiraceae bacterium
ACACCGATAAACCAAAGGGTGGCAGCAATTATTTTCACTATGGGATTTAATTTATGCACTACGGAATCCGCCTCGTAGTATTGCCCTATTGTAATACTGTTTTTCACGCTACCTCCAGTTTGCACCGCCGTACTCCCGCACCATACGGATTACTTCTTCGATGCTCTCCTCGTATTTGAACCTGTCAACATGAACATTATAGCCTTTTTCATGTAAAGACGAAAGTAATTTTATGGAATTCGGTACATTTTTTTCGTCATCAACACATTTTGTAAAATATTCAAATGTATTCACCGTGCCTTCTTTTCCATCTGTCATAACCCGCCCCCGATTCAGAGCCACAACAAAGTCCGCGTATTCAAGCACATCCTCCATCGAATGAGTTACGATAATTACAGTCGTCCCCTCCGAATTAAGCTGCTTAAAAATCTCCATGATTTTACGTGCATGAAATGGATCGAGCCCGGCAGTCGACTCATCAAGCAAAACCACCTTGGGCTTCATCGCAAGTATCCCGGCAATTGCAACAAGTCTCTTCTGACCTCCCGACAATTTAAAAGGTGACCTATCCCAATATTTTTCTTCGAGACCGACAGTATCTAGCGCCCAGATAGCTTTATCTTCGGCTTCTTCCGGAGATAACCCCATATTTTTCGGTCCAAACATAACATCCTTTAAAACATAATCCTCGAAAAGCTGATATTCGGGATATTGGAAAACCATTCTTATATCACTTTTTTTCAATTCTCCGAGATTAATTTTACCGGAATAACCATTTTCAAATCCGGCCAGAATCCTGAGAAGAGTCGACTTTCCGGACCCTGTTTCACCGACAATTGCCGTAAAAGATCCATATTCAATTGTAATTGAAATGTTACTTAAGGCCTTAACCTTATTGTTTCCGTTTTTATACTCGAATCCTAAATCAGAAATTGTAATTGACATATAAAAGCCTTTCCGGTTATTTTTCGTTTTTATACTAAAATCCATAATCAGAAATTCCAATTGACATATAAAAGCCTTTCCGGTTATTTTTCGTTTCCATACTAAAATCCATAATCAGAAATTCCAATTAATATATAAAAGCCTTTGCTTACTTACCCTTTAGTTTCTTGATTTTTTCCAACAGATCCTCTTCTTTCAGAACCCCTTCAAACTCCTTATATCCTTCTTTTGCCAGTCGATAACTGATTTCCGCCATATAAGGTCTTTTGATATTGCATTCCTTTAACAAATCTTCACTGATAGCCTTCGTATAAATGTCTGCCGGAGTTCCTACCGCACGGATATTTCCATGACTCATAACCACAACCCTGTCACAATCAACAGCTTCCTCCGGAAAATGTGTAATAATAATTATTGTAATATTCTCTTTTTTATTTAAATCCTTTAAAACATCGATGATTTGTGCCCTTCCCTTAGGGTCCAACATAGAGGTAGGTTCATCCAGAACTATGCATTTTGGTTTCATGGCAAGGATTCCGGCAATTGCCACCCTCTGCTTCTGCCCACCGGAAAGCTCCCACGGTGACGAATTCTTATAATCAATCATCCCCACCTTGGAAAGTGCCTCATCTATTCGATTTTCTATGCGGGAGTTGATTATTAAACCATCATCCGCTCCGACTCCGGATTTACCAATTCCATGCCCGTCTGTTACATTTACATCCTCGTTTAAATCTGCTTTTACATCTGCTTTTGCAGCCTCAATTCCTTCTTTCTCTGCTACCACAGTGCCTTTTATCTTAGAATTATCATCATCCGCTCCGGCTCCGAATCCGATATTTTCCAATCCAAATGCAACGTCCTCTTCTACTGTTGAGGACACGATTTGATTATCCGGATTTTGGAAAACAAGTCCGCAGGTTTTCCTGATTTCGAAGGTTACATTTTCATCCTGAGTATCCATGGAATCTACCAAAACCACCCCTTCTGTCGGCAATTTCAGGGCATTAAAAAGATGCGATAAAGTCGACTTGCCCGACCCATTACCGCCAATTATTCCTATAAATTCGCCTTTTTCTATACCCAGCGAAATCCCGTCAATAACCGGATTTTCCGCATTTTCATAAGTATAAGAAACATCTTTTAATTCTAAAATTCCCATAATCCGGATACTCCTGAATCATAAAAAATCAACAATTTAACAATTCAAACCAAAAACATATAACTTACATTACATTATAGTTGATGATTATATTGTAAAAAATACCATTTCGTTTTAAACTATAAAATCTTTAACCTGAAAAAAATCCAATTCATTTAAATACTATAAAATCATCAATTCAGACACATCAAAATCCTACAATATTTAAAAAGGGACAGTTACAAAACTGTCCCTTCATTGTTACAATTAAAATCTCTAAATATAACTAAAACGATATTAAACTAATTCAATCATAACCTGCATAGCTGCGTCACCCTTACGTGGTCCAATCTTAACAATACGTGTGTAACCACCGTTACGATCAGCGTATTTTGGTCCAAGTTCATCTAATACGATGGCGCTAACATCGATAGTCTTAACACCCTTACGACGTCCTTTGATTTCCTCAGGAATTTCAGTAACTCTGTAAAGATATTTATTCATCTGTCTTCTTGCATGAAGTCTGGAAGGCTTATCTTTCTTGATTTCCTTCTCAATATCGTTATATACTGTAACTTTCTTACCATCAACAACTTCCTTAACTCTCTTACCATCTTTATCGAGCTGTGGAACCTTTGTTTTAACGGTTACAGTTTCAAAATTGTCACACTCTTTAACACCAAGAGCGATTATACCTTCAGCAATTTTACGAATTTCTTTTGCTTTAGCTTCAGTAGTAACAATGCTTCCATGATACAAAAGATTTGTAACCTGATTACGAAGCAAAGCTTTTCTCTGGCTGGCATTTCTGCTGAGTTTTCTATAGCCTGACATATCATTATCCTCCGTTTATTAGTTGGAGTCCCCACTACTAAGTGAAAGACCTAATTCTTTAAGTTTTGCAAGTACTTCATCTAAGGACTTTCTACCAAGGTTTCTAACCTTAATCATATCCTCAGGTGTACGATTAACAAGCTCCTGCACTGTGTTGATACCTGCACGCTTTAAACAATTGTATGAACGAACTGAAAGCTCGAGTTCATCAATATTCAAATCCATTCTTGTAACAGTCTCATCCTTCTTCTCAGGTGCCATTACATCGACATTCTGAGTTGAATCGGAAAGATTAATAAATGTATTAAGATGCTCGCTAAGTACCTTAGCTGCAAGACTGATTGCATCTTTAGGATTTGTAGTAGCATTTGTATAAATCTCAATAGTCAACTTATCATAATCGGTAACCTGACCTACACGAGTATCTTCTACAGTTGTATTTACCCTTTCAATAGGTGAAAAGAGGGAGTCAATTGAAATTACATTGATTGGAAGGTCATCCCTCTTATTCTTATCTGAACTAACGTAACCACGACCATTAACAATTGTAAGCTCCATAGACAACTTACAATCAGGTCCACCATTAAGTGTTGCAATTACCTGATCAGGATTCATAATTTCAATATCTGAGTCCACTTGAATATCACGAGCAGTAACTACGCCCTCACCGGAAGCCTCAATCCAACCGGTTTTTACTTCATCGGAATCACTATGATTCTTAATAGCAAGATTCTTGATATTCATTATGATTTCAGTAACATCTTCCTTAACACCGGGAATAGAGCTGAACTCATGAACAACGCCATCAATTTTAATATGGCTTACTGCTGTTCCTGGAAGGGATGAAAGCATTATTCTTCTAAGAGAATTACCTAATGTTGTGCCATATCCTCTTTCAAGCGGTTCTACTACAAAACGACCATATCTATTATCTTCAGAAATTTCATCAATTCTTATTTTTGGATTTATAAAATCAAGCACTCCAAGACCCTCCTTCTCGGTTTTTGTTCTACCGACGTCCTTTGTAACATTTTACAAAGTAGTTTACACTCATAAGTAAGTATGGATAAATACGTTCCGGATTACTTAGAATACAACTCGACAATCAGCACTTCGTTTACAGGAACATCAATTTGCTCTCTGGTTGGAGCTTCTTTAACTACTCCTGAAAGACTCTCATGATCTGCCTCAAGCCAATCAGGTACGATTCTTGCATCTGTAACTTCTAAAATGTCCTTATATCTCTGAAGACCTCTTGCCTTTTCCTTGATTTCAATCTTGTCTCCAGGCTTAACCATATAAGATGGAATATTTACCTGCTTACCGTTTACTAATACATGCTTATGACCTACAATCTGTCTAGCTTCTTTTCTTGTACGTCCATAACCAAGTCTGAATACAACATTATCAAGTCTTAATTCCAAGAGAATGATAAGGTTCTCACCAACTGTTCCGAACTTAGCTTTTTCAGCTCTCTTAAAATAGTTTCTGAAAGGCTTTTCAAGAACTCCATATATAAATTTTGCCTTCTGCTTCTCTTTGAGCTGAAGACCATATTCACTAGGTTTACGTCCAGCTCTTGGGTGTCTGTTTGACTTCTTGTCAATACCTAAGAATCCTGGTTCAATTCCAAGAGACCTGCATCTCTTAAGTACAGGTGTCATATCTCTAGCCATTTTTAAATCTCCTTTAATATATTTATATACAATAAAAATAGATTTGTTCTAATTTTTTAAATTGATTTACTATTACATTTAAAATAAATCATACACGACGACGCTTTGGTGGGCGGCATCCGTTATGAGGTACCGGTGTAACATCCTTGATACTTAATACGTGAATTCCTGTTGCTTCTAAAGCACGGATTGCTGCTTCACGTCCTGAACCAGGTCCTTTTACAAATACATCTACACTCTTTAATCCATGAGGCAATGCTGCCTTTGCTGCTGTTTCTGCTGCCATCTGTGCTGCGTAAGGAGTTGATTTCTTTGATCCTCTGAAACCAAGTCCACCTGCACTTGCCCAGCTTATTGCGTTACCCTTTGCGTCTGTTAAGGTAACAATTGTATTATTGAAAGAAGACTGAATGTGTGCCTGTCCATGATCGACATTTTTCTTAACACGCTTCTTCGATGTCTTCCTTGATGTTGCCTGTTTAGCCATTTGTCAAACCCTCCTAAATAGATTTGTACATTATTATTTAATATTATTTCTTCTTATTAGCTACAGTACGCTTTGGTCCCTTTCTGGTACGAGCGTTTGTCTTTGTCTTCTGTCCACGAACCGGAAGTCCCTTCCTGTGACGAATTCCTCTGTAACATCCAATTTCCTGTAATCTCTTGATGTTAAGAGCAATTTCTCTACGAAGATCACCTTCCACCTGAACGCCAAGTGAATCCATAGCATCACGAATAGCTGCTACATCTTCATCAGTTAAATCCCTTACACGTGTATCAGGATTAACCTTAGCTGTCTCTAAAATGCGGTTAGATGTAACTCTTCCTATACCATAAATATAAGTGAGTCCGATCTCTACACGCTTTTCTCTTGGTAAATCAACACCACTAATACGTGCCATCTTTAATTTTCCTCCGTAATTTTTGAAAATACAATTTGTTCTAATATGATTATTTGCAGTCCGGGTTAGATACTCCCTTACTGCTCAGCCGCTTTAAATTGTAACAATTACCGATATCCTGGCGTCTTATGTTTTGACATGATCTCAAGTTTTAATGCTCTTTAATCATTCTCTAATAGAGAACCATGTCGCATTGCGAATTACGACGGATTCGTACAGCTCACTACTGTTAAAAATTGCCGAAACCTAAGTGAATGACGTGCACTTAAATGTTTCAAGAGACAGTTAATCAGGCTGTCCCACAATATCATGATGTGTTTTTTCCGATATGAATCTAATGTGAATCATAAGTGTTGTTTATTCGGATCTGACCATTTAGATTGCTTTCCATTAATGTATCGATACTTCTCATAAATTAATCGAAATCAAACCTGCGAATCATTCCTAAAATGTAATAAACAGGAAAAAACATTAGTCATCATAACTACAGAAAGCAAAGTATATATAATGCCGAGGATGGCACCTTATTATCCTTGTCTCTGTTTATGCCTTGGGTTTTCACAGATAATTCTGATCTTTCCCTTTCTTTTGATGACTTTACACTTCTCGCAAATAGGTTTTACTGAAGATCTTACTTTCACGTCAGCAACCTCCTTTCAAAAAAGTCCATTTTCGATAATATCACAGAAAGTCAATCAATGCAAGTTTTTTTTTATTTTTTTTCTTTATTTGAAATTTATTCTTTCACCGGAATTTACTTTTTTAAGTTGGCTTTTTTTCTTTACTGGATTATTCTTAAAGTTTTAAAGGGTTTTACACTTTGAAACAACAAAACGCCCGCAAATTACGGACGTTTTATATAAGCTTTATTATATTATATCTTTTATTTTTATTAAATCTTTTATTACTTCTCCGCCGATTATTAAACCGACAACTGACGGCACGAATGAAACACTTCCGGGTGTCTGCCTTTTTGTGATTGTTACATTTTCACCAATCTCTGGTTGCTTTGTTTCCTGCTTTATTTCCGGTTTTGTGTCTGCTTTTGCTTCTTGCTTTATTTCTGGTTTTGCTTCTTGCTTTATTTCCGCTTTTGTTTCTTTATAAGATGTATCGATTACATTTTCACCCGATATAGGCTTCAATGCCTTCTCCTTGGAGTAAACGACCTTAAGCTTCTCGATACCTCTCTTCTTAAGCTCTTTACGCATAACCTTCGCAAGCGGGCAAACCGACGTTTCGTAGATATCCGCAACTTCAAATGCTGTCGGATCAAGCTTATTTCCCGCTCCCATAGAGCTGATTACCGGCACTCCTGCCTTATTGGCCTCCATTATAATCTGAATCTTTCCTGTAACCGTATCTATAGCATCCACAACATAATCATATTGTGTAAAGTCAAACAGGTCAGCAGTTTCCGGCAAGTAAAAT
>JAILOA010000078.1 GCA_024691065.1 Lachnospiraceae bacterium
CCTGTTTCAATCATACTTACATCATAATTAGCTTCCACATAAAGCATTTCACTGCCCTTTAAATGATTTAAAATATAATCATCATATTTTCCCAGATCAGTCGCAATACTACATTTCTTATTTTCGGAAACCACTGTAAAACCAACCGGTTCATTGGCATCATGGGATATCTCGAAAGGAGTGATACTAAGTCCACCGATATTTATAAGCGTATCCGCCTGAATAACATTTAAATTATCTCTATCCAGCTTGCCTTTACAAGACTTATTAACACCTCTGAAGGTTCCGTTAGTGGCATATAAAGGTACATTAAAATATTTCTCCATCATCTCAATACCCTTGATATGATCACTATGTTCATGTGTAATAAATATACCGGAAAGCATATCAGGCGTAACATTTAATTCCTTAAGGCCATCAACTATACGCTTCCTGCTTATCCCGGCATCTACCAATATATGGGAATCTCCGTCCGAAATATAAATACAATTTCCGCTGCTTCCGCTTGCCAAACTACATATTTTCATGTCAACACTCCATTAAAATCAACTCGTCCCTGCATACAGACAGTACCTTTAAATCTACGTCCTATGGCAGGTACACCAATTAAATCATTTTCATTGATACAAACAGACATTATTATATTATTACAAGCTACCAAAAATTTAAATATCTGCTCTCCTGTTATCTCACTGTGAAATTTTCTCCAATTTATAATTGTTCCAAGAATGAGATAAGTTATTTTTTGTTCTTCACATAAAACCATACTGCTTTCAATTATGCTGTATAAATCATCTTTTTTTAATCTTTTTTTAAATATCTCTATCGAATCGGCCTTTTCCTTATTGATTAATTGAAATGCCTCTTCTTCATTTTTTGCAACCCGAAATAATAATTCTTCTCTCTCCAACATAGAATTATGACCAATATAGGATATTCCGGAATTTTCATTATGAAGTCCAAGGATTATTTTTCCCTCTATAGATAAGGCTGACAAAAATACTGTTGCATGATACCTTAAATTTTCCACTAATCTTTTATCATAAAATGATAATAACGAAGAAAATTGATATTGAACCATCCCGCCATAATGAAGGTCCATACTTGTTCCGATGTAAATATTATCTTCTTCATCATATCTTACGCTTACAAAGTTCCTTATGCTTGGAATTTCATTTTTGACAAAAGGCACAAAACCGATAAAAATAAATCGATCCTGATTATCGTATTCACCAAAAACAAGGATTCCCGTCTCTTTTGTCACACTACTGTATATCTCACCAAATATTCTTCCGTCATCCAATAATATTTTTCTTATTCTGTCTGCATGACCTATTGCAAACTCTACAATGTCCTCATAGGGATTGAAATCAGGTTTATTATTCACGGGCTTATAACCAACGGCTCTTAAATAACTTAGCATCATTTCTCCTCCCCATCATTCATCATCAATATCTACCATCGATGGTAAAACATACTTAGTATCAAGTGTTTCCGATGTCTCATCCTTTAACAGATATACCCTGGTTTCCCTATCCTCTTCAGGTGTATTTTCATCAGCAAGTTCACCGGTATTTTTATCGATTGTATATCTCATATGAATATCGCAATACTCTGTAGGCTCTGTACCGGTTCTAAAATATTCTATTCTCTTATATGCATTTGTATCATCATCTACACAGGTATCTTCCAAAAGAAGCTTTCCGGATTTAGAACATATTGTCTTTTCAACTATATTATTAGGCATTTTAAATTGTTCACTTTTTTGATGAAGATATGCTATAACTTTTGTCATAACATCCTTCCACATGAGTTCTATGGAATCATCCTCACTTAGCTTGGATTCATCATCGTTTCCCATCCATATACCACATGTAACATAAGGAGTATAGCCCTCAAACCACAAATCGGTCTTTTCAAGGTTCATGCCGGTTTGTCCAGCAACAGCCATGGTACTGTCTTCGTTATAAGCTTCTCGACCGTTACCGGAAGTTATAACATCCTCCATAGCATCTGTAATAAGCCATGCCGTACTTTCTCTTAATACCTGTGTCTTGATATTGTTCTTTTCTATCATCACAAAACCGGAGCCATCCATAACCTTTGTATAAAATACAGGAGAATTATATTCGCCCTCATTGGCTATTGTCGCATAAGCAAGTGTAAGTTCCAGATTAGAAACGCCGTTTATCATCTTTCCCAAAGCAAGCGAAGTATTGATATCAGACTCTTCCATTCCGAATTCATTGATATACGAGCTTTCCAGCGTGGTAATCCCCAAATCGGTCAGATAATCATATCCGGTTTTCGGAGTAATGTCATTCATACATTTAACGGTCACTACATTATCCGAAACTCTTATAGCTTCTCGAAGAGTAATTAACCCCCTGTATTTACCATCGTTATTTTCCACCCTTGTACCGACATTATCAGGATAATAATACTTCGAATCGTCCTCTACGGTAGCCAGTGTCAGATTCGATGCATCAAGCGCCGGAACAAAAGTCGAAGGAATGGATAAAACCGTTCCCGGCTGTCTTAGCACAGCCATAGCCCTGTTTGTGGATCCGTTTGTATATTCATAATTTCTGCCGCCAATCATAGCTCTGACCATACCACTGTGATGATCCACAAGCACCAGAGAACTCTGCGGTTGCTTGGTAAGTCTTACATTACTCTTTTTTATACCGTATCCCTCGGAAATAACATTTTTTTCAAACTCGGCTATATATTTTTCGGCTTTATCCTTATCCTTAAAATATTTTGTAATCTTCTTATCCCTGGTTCTCTTTATAAAACTCTTTAAATCCGGTATGCCATATGTTATCTGATTACCGTTGGAATCATTGCATATCAGACTGTATGTCAGATAATATTTTATATCTTTAGGATAAAATGTATCGTTATTGATTACTTCCTCGCATATTTCCTGAATTCCGGAATCTTCACAGGTATGGATTTTAAGCCCGCCTCTGAAAATAGCATTGTAGGCCTGAGTTTGCGAAAGGTCATTTTTATCCATCAAATCATTCTTGATTGACTTAATCGTAGCATCCACATAACTACTCGAGACATCCATAAAAACTGTTCTGTCCTTATTTGCCTCAGAAGAAATCTTTTGATATACATTGTCTCCCAATGCATCTTCATACTCACTCTCGCTCAAAAAACCATTGGTAAGCATGGCCTTAAGCACTACCTTACATGTATCTGCATTTGCACGCGGATAATTTATCGGATTAAAATCATCTCCATCCAAAGACACCGCAACTAAAACAGCTGCTTCCGAAGCCGAAAGTTCACTGGCATCCTTCCCGAAATATCTTCGCGACGCATCCTGAATTCCAACCGTTCTGCCACCGAAATTCAAGGTATTAAGATACATTTCCAAAACGGATTTCTTCTTAACATTCTGATGGAGCTGCATCGCCCACGCCTGCTCTCTTACATTATCCTTCAGACGCGCTAGTATCGATGTATCACTCTTTATATAAAAAAACTGATTCTGAAGCAATCTCTGAGCTATACTTCTGTCGTGCTTAATACCGGTTATATAATACTCTTCATCATACTCATTCGTTAACTCGGTATAGATTTCCTTGAACATTCCGTCCAGGTTTACCTCTCCTACCTCGAAAAAATCAGGATCATAAAATGCAACGAATGCATTCTGGGCTTTTTCCGATATATCATCAATACTGATATATGAGCTGTCGGCATAAGAATCAAAAAGCAATTGAATCTCATTTCCCGAAGAATCCAATACCGAAGTGCTTGCTCCATCCTGTCTAAAGTTGATGGATGTTATGTTTGGTATGCTTTCTATAAAGCTCACAAAATTCGAAAAGGCCCATACGCAGAATTTGGCAAGCATAATTATTACAAAAACGACGCAAATGAATCCCACTATACTGTATATAATATTCAGTATACTGTTTTCCTTCAAATCCTTCTGACGTCTGTTTACATCAAACTCACCATATTTCATGCGTATAAGCCCTCTTTTTTTATGTTTTATACACCTGTGACTAAACTATATTTCGTTATATCTAACTAATACTGTTTAAAAGCAATTATTCAATCCATAAGTATTATCAATTAGTTCTTATAGATGATATCTTCTCTCTTAGGTCCGTTTGAAACCATCTTTACAGGTACACCGATTTCCTGCTCGATAAATTCGATATATTTACGGCAGTTCTCAGGAAGCTCTTCATAATTTCTGATGCCCCTGATATCACAATGCCATCCGTCAAGCACCTTAAGAACCGGCTTGCATTTTGAAAGCTTAGCTGTTACAGGAAAATCATCAAGAACCTCTCCGTCAAGCTCATATCCTACGCATACAGGAATCTTCTCGAGATATCCAAGACAGTCAAGAGCTGTAAGAACAACCTCCGTAGCACCCTGGATATGACAACCGTAACGTGAAGCTACGGTATCAAACCATCCCATTCTTCTAGGACGTCCGGTTGTTGCACCATACTCACCGCCATCTCCACCGTGCTTTCTTAATGTATCTGCTTCCTCCTCATCGAGGATTTCGCTGACAAATTCACCGGCGCCGACCGCACTGGAATAAGCCTTTACAACAGTTACAATTCTCTTAATCTCATAAGGAGGGATACCTGCACCGATTGCACCGTAAGAAGCAAGTGTAGAGGATGATGTAACCATTGGATAAATACCATGATCAGGATCTTTTAAGCTTCCAAGCTGTCCCTCTAAAAGGATATTCTTTCCTTCCTTGATGGCATTACGTAAATATGCTGAAACATCGCATACATACGGCTCTACCATATCACGGTATTCCTTAAGTGTAGCCATAAGCTCATCAACCTTTAATTCAGGTTTCTTATATAAATATTTTAATAATACATTCTTCTGCTCGCAAATCTTGGTAACCTGCTCAAGAAGCATTTCCTCATCGAAAAGCTCTGAAACCTGAATACCGATTTTTGCGTATTTATCCGAATAAAACGGAGCGATACCTGATTTTGTAGAGCCAAATGATTTCTTACCGAGTCTCTCCTCTTCATACTGATCAAATAAAATATGATATGGCATAAGAATCTGTGCTCTGTCGGAAACAAGAATATGTGGCTTTGGAACACCTCTGTCCATGATATTCTTGATTTCATCAATCAAATAAGGAATATTCAATGCTACACCGTTACCGATGATACATGTTGTATGATCATAAAAAACACCTGATGGAAGAAGATGCAGTGCAAACTTTCCGTAATTATTTATAATAGTATGTCCTGCATTACTACCGCCCTGAAATCTAACGATAATATCAGACTCTTCGCCAAGCATATCAGTGATCTTACCTTTTCCTTCATCACCCCAGTTAGCTCCCACAATTGCTGTAACCATAGTTTCCTCACTTTCTATGTAACCTTGTTTAGTGTTACATTTCATATATATTTTTTATCTGTCAGCTCTACAGCCTTCTGTTTTTTTATCTATAAAAGCAAATAATTATAATATACGGAAAATAAGTACCTTCCGTCATCATGTACTATTTGCAATTTGACATATCCGATTTATATAATAATCAAATATAATTAGCAGTTAATCTCAGCTTTAACTCCCAATATATCCTTATTAGCATCCAATATAGGCTTTACAACCTCATTGATAAAATCAGTTACCTGACTTGCTGATCTTCCGACATATCTTGATGGCTCCATAACATTTTGAAGCTCTTCCAAACTCATTGGGAATTCATCATCGGCAGCGATAAGCTCTAACAGGTTATTATCCTTACCTTCCTGCTTAACATTCTTTCCTGCTTCCATGGAAAGCTGTCTGATCTTCTCATGTAATTCCTGTCTGTCGCCACCTGCTTTTACAGCATCCATCATGATATTCTCGGTTGCCATAAACGGTAATTCGGACATAAGACGCTTTGTGATTACCTTATCGTAAACTACAAGGCCGTCGACTACATTTAACATAAGATCTAAAATACCATCTGTTGCAAGGAATCCCTCAGGGATACTGAGACGCTTATTAGCCGAATCATCAAGTGTTCTTTCGAACCACTGACAAGCAGCCGTAAAATATGTATTTGTCACATCACTCATGACATATCTTGAAAGCGAAGCAATTCTCTCGCTTCTCATAGGATTACGCTTATAAGCCATAGCTGATGAACCGATCTGATTCTTCTCAAAAGGCTCTTCAACCTCTTTTAAATGCTGCAAAAGTCTGATATCATTTGAGAATTTATGAGCGCTTGAAGCAATCTGTGCAAGTACATTTAATACTCTTGAATCAAGCTTTCTTGAATATGTCTGACCTGAAACAGGGAAACAATTCTCAAATCCCATCTTCTCGGCAATCTTTTTATCAAGAGATCTGACCTTATCTTCATCGCCATTGAAAAGCTCCATAAAGCTTGCCTGAGTACCTGTGGTTCCCTTGGAACCAAGAAGCTTCATAGTAGAAAGTACAAAATCAAGTTCCTCTAAATCCATCACAAATTCCTGACACCAGAGAGTTGCTCTCTTGCCGACAGTGGTTGGCTGTGCAGGCTGAAAATGTGTAAATGCAAGAGTAGGCATAGCTTTGTATTTATCAGCAAATGCACTGAGCTCATTAATAACATTGATAAGCTTCTTTCTTACTAACTTAAGAGCTTCTGTCATAATGATAACATCAGTATTATCTCCTACATAACAAGAGGTTGCACCAAGATGGATAATTCCTTTTGCCTTAGGACATTGAACACCATAAGCATAAACATGTGACATAACATCATGACGAACAAGAGCTTCACGCTCCTTAGCAACATCATAATTGATATCCTCTGCATGAGCTTTTAATTCCTCAATCTGCTCATCTGTAATAGCCGGCTCGCCTGATTCATTAAGCAATCCAAGCTCCTTCTCTGTTTCTGCCAATGCAATCCAAAGTCTTCTCCAAGTACGGAATTTCATATCAGGAGAGAAAATAAATTGCATCTCCTTACTTGCATACCTTTCTGATAATGGACTAACGTATTTGTCTGTACTCATCTTTTCCTCGCTTTCGAAGTGAAATCTTCTATATTTTACAAGGCCTTATAAATAAATATATTTATAAAGCAATGTTTACACGTATTTATCCGAAAAAACACCTTTTCGCAACACGCAACCTTCATTATATATTATTGAATATATTTTTTCAAGGTAAAAACATAAAATATCAATATCAAATATCAAATAAGAAAATTCTTTTTTGGCTCAGATTGTTATCGCTCAAAGAATAACCACGCCAAATAAATAACAGAGCCTATTATTCCACAGGCTCTGTTGCTATTATTCCTCTTTGAAATTTTCTTGTTAAAATCCTTATAACACTCTCATCCACACGGGCTTCATCGATGTCTCCGCTATTTACCGCAGATAATACAGCATTGTAGGCTTCATCCAAATCCTCCGGCATAAGAACTATATCCGCTCCCGCCTGAATTGCCGTTATCGCAGCATCACCGGCCGAATAAAGCTCTGTAATTGATGTCATATCAAATGCATCGGTTATAATTATGCCCCCAAATCCAAGCTCTTCTCTCATAATTGTAGTCATAATAAGCTTAGAAAGACTAGCCGGTGTCTCGGTTTCTGTAACCTTGCTGACAGATATATGTGAAACCATCATAAAATCGGCTCCGGCCTCAATTCCCTTTTCAAAAGGTACGAAGTCGTTTTCACGAAGTGTGGCAATATCCGCATCTATATCAACATTTGTATTATGTGTATCTCCTTCCGATGAACCCTGTCCCGGAAAATGTTTCAAACAGGCAGATACATTTTGACTTTGTATTCCTTCAACAAAATTTGCGACAAATTCAGATACAAGCTCTGCATCCGAACCAAAAGAACGGTTACCTATTTCCGTGTTTAATTCACTGATATTTACATCGGCCACAGGAGCAAGATCCACATTGAAACCAAGCTCACTGATTTCACTTCCGATAATGCTTCCCATACTCTTTGTATATTCAGGATCTTCGGTTCTTCCGATAACCTCGGCAGATTCAAATGCAGTCGTTCCCATATCAGGATTCTGCCCTACTCTTGCTACCGCTCCGCCTTCCTCATCAACCATAATAAATAAAGGTATTTCGGAATTCTTTTGAAGTTTTCTGATGAGTTTTGAAGTTTGTTTTCTGTTATTTATATTACGCTGAAACAGAATCACTCCGCCCACATGATATTTGCTAAGTGACTCTTTCATTGCCTTTGTAATCTTTTGATGTTCATAATATGAACCCTTTGTATTATCAAGAAGTTCCAGATTAACGGAAAAGAGCTGTCCGACCTTTTCTTCAAGAGATAAACCTGATATATATTTCATAGCAAGCTCCGCTGCAGCCTCTTCGGATATATCTTCTCTCTCACCGCTTTCAGGTTCCTCGGAACTTACCACTCTTTCCTCCGGCGGATCTTCATTCAGAAAATCCGTAACCGCCTGTTTTAAACTGGTACATGAAGTTAAAACAGACATAGAAAGAATAAGCATAAATGCAAGACAAACTTTATTAAATTTAAATATTTTATTATCAAAAAAATTCTTCACAATAAATTTCAACCTCTATTTCAACCTAAAAAACAGGGATATAATCCATATTTTATTTTCTACTAAAAAAATCTACTATTCTATCCATCCTGGATGTCATCGAAACCAAAAGAGAATCAAATACGGTAAGTGCTACCATAGCTTCCACTACCACCACCGCTCTCGGAACTATGATAGGATCATGTCTTCCCTTGATATTAATATCAATCTGCTCCCCGAATTTATTAATGGTTTTCTGAGTCTTTGCAATCGATGGAGTAGGTTTAAATGCAGCGGACACAAGTATAGGATCCGAATCAGAAATACCACCGAGTATTCCGCCTGCATGATTTGAGCTCTTTATATTAGATATAAGATTTCCATCCTCATCAAAGAAATGCTTTATTCTCTGCTTATTATCAGATGGCTTTTCTCCGGTAAATTCATCATTGTTGTCGGAACCCTTTGAGATAACTACATCAAGGCCATCTCCTATCTGAACACATTTAACTGCTCCGATTGACATAACCGCCTTTGCAATATTTGCATTAAGCTTATCAAATACCGGCTCTCCGACCCCCGAAGGAAGTCCCGTAACAACACAGTCAACCATTCCACCCATGGAATCCATTTCGCTTCTCGCAAAATCAAGAGCTTCGGTTGCCCGTTTGGAAGCATCCAAATCCGGCATATATATCGGACTTTTTAAAATGTTTTGCAATTCTATTTTAGTCCTGTCTACCTTTACATTTCCTATCTGAGAAGTATAAGCATTTACATATACACCCATTTGCTTAAGAGCTTCCAATGCAATTGCTCCGGCCGCCACGCGTCCGATTGTCTCACGTCCGGAAGAACGTCCGCCGCCTCTGTAATCTCTAAAGCCGTATTTTTCATCATAGGTAAAATCAGCATGTCCGGGTCTGTAATAACTTGCAATCTCGGAATAATCCGCCGAGTGATGATCTTCATTTTTAACAAGCATTGAAATCGGTGTTCCGGTGGTCTTTCCTTCAAAAACACCGGATAAAATCTCAACCTGATCCGATTCATTTCTCTGAGTGGAAAACCTGTTCTGTCCCGGTTTTCTCCTGTCCAAATAAACCTGAATCAAATCTTCATCAATTTCAATCCCTGCAGGACATCCATCAACTACTACGCCGATTGCCTTACCATGGGATTCACCCCAGGTTGTTATCTTAAATATATTACCAAATGTAGAACCAGCCATACCTTTTTATCCTTTTATCGTTTTTTTCGTCCTGCTTATATTATTTTAATCAATATATCGCAGACTAAGCTGTAAAGCGCACTATTATCTAGGGATATCAGTAAATCCCATCTTCTTACGAAGTTTTCTAAGTGTCTTATTGGCAACATAACGTGCCTTATCATCATTCTTCTTGATGATTTCCTCAAGATAAGCCTTATCATTTATAATTCTATTATAGTTATCCTGAAGCGGTTTAAGCACATCCACTACGCTCTCTGCAACACCGAGCTTAAAATCACCATAGCCCTTTCCTTCAAAATCCTTTTCAGATTCCTGAATAGACTTTCCCGTTGCAGCACTGTAGATATCAAGGAGATTACTTACGCCCGGCTTATCCTCACTGTAACGGATTGAATTATCCGAGTCAGTAACAGCTCTCTTTATCTTTCTGACTATAGTATCAGGATCATCCATAAGATAAATACTACCGTTTGGATTTTCATCAGACTTTGACATCTTCTTGGTCGGATCCTGGAGACTCATAATCTTAGCGCCCCTCTTTCCGTAATAACCCTCAGGTATGGTAAATACTCCTTCATAAATAGCATTTACTCTTTCGGCAATATCTCTTGTGATCTCAAGATGCTGTTGCTGGTCACGACCAACCGGTACATAATCAGCCTGATATAAAAGAATATCAGCTGCCATAAGTGCAGGATATGTAAATAAACCTGCATTTACATTGTCAGCATGCTTTGCTGATTTATCCTTAAACTGTGTCATTCTGTTAAGCTCACCCATATAGGTAAAGCAGTCCAATATCCATCCAAGCTCGGCATGAGCAGATACATGAGATTGATAATAAATACAATTTTTCTCGGGATCAAGACCTGCTGCAATATAAAGCGCAAGTAAGCTCTTTGCCCTCTTTCTGAATTCTGCCGGATTCTGTCTTACCGTAATACTGTGTAAATCCATTACACCGAAGAAACACTCATACTCTTCATTTAAATTAACCCAATTCTTAAGAGCTCCGAGGTAATTCCCCAAAGTCAAATTTCCGGTTGCCTGCATACCACTGTAAAGTACTTTTTTATCGCCTAACATATCTAACCTCTCATTTAAATTATTTTTTTGTGTGAAAACATTCCACATTAAAATGCCCAAAGAAGAATTTATATAATACATTATATAAGCTCATATTATATAAATTCGCCCCCGGAACATTATATAGACCGAATAATATTATACCATTATTCGAAATTATGTAAAGAAATAAAATTAAATCAACATAAATTATCTGATTTTCTTTATACCCTTATTCTTAAGAAGCTTTGTATAAGCCTTTTTCTTAGCCTTAGGAACCTTTATGACAGCTTTTTTATGCGTTCCGTAAAATGCTTTGCCGCCGACCTTTTTAAGCGCTTTACCCGTTATCGTAACCCTTCTGACACCTTTACATCCGTAAAATGCCTTGGCTCCTATTGTCTTCTGGTTCGTAATAACAATCTTTTTAAGTTTCTTACAGCCCTTAAATGCACCTGACTTAATAGATACTACATTAAAATCACAATTGAGATATTTAACCTTTGAAACTACCTTTAAAGTTCTTGGATTCTGAGCTTTCTTTGTCTTGGCATCCTTATATCCCATAAGCATTACACTTCCGCCACTTGCATTAGCTGTAAGCACCTTATAAGTATATTTTCCAACTGCAAATCTTGTTCCAGGCTCACAAACGCTTGTTGCCTTACCAAGTAAAACTGATGCATAAGGGTTTGCAGATGTATCAATACCATCAGTATTAGTTACATTTGCAAATGCAGAAGGTGAAATATATGTAACTGATGCAGGAATATTCATCTCATGAATGTTATTACAATTTGAAAATGCATTGTCACTGATTGTTGTAAGTGTTTCAGGAAGATGAATTGTATTTAAGTTCTGACATCCTTCAAAAGTAGAAGCTTCGATGGTTGTTACACCTTCAGGAATTGAAATCTTATGAAGGTTTCCATTACCCTGGAAAGCACCTGTACCAACCGAGTCAAGAGTTGATCCCGAGAAGTTTACGGTATCCATGTTAACACATCCGCTAAATGCATAAGCTCCAATAGTTTTAACTGTTGCAGGTAAATCTACATAGTGAAGATTAGGACACTTATAGAAACAGTAAGCAGGAACAGCTGTAATATTAGTTCTTGCAATAATACCTGCCGATGTAGCTACATTTGAATACTCTTCAGTAAGTGTAGCTTTTTCCCTAAGATTAGAACAAAATGCAAATGCATATTCACCGATTTGAGTTACTGAAGGTGGAAGTGAAATCTCAAGATTATCATTATAAGCAAATGCATAATTTCCGACAGTTGTAAGATGTGATGCATCTGTCTTTTCATCGAATAGGATTCTTAAAATGTTTCCGCCTGCATAAAATCCGTAATTTCCGATTGACTGCACTCCTGAAGGAACCACAAATCCAACCGTATCCATAGCACATTCACAACCGTAATCATCGATTTTTGTAAGTGTTTGCGGGAATTTATAAAGATTTGACTCATGATTTGCACTTGCATAACGGATGAGCTCGTTTGTAGCACTGGAAATCAAGCTTGCTCCATCCTCAGATGTAACATAATTCGGATTATCCTCAACCTTAAATTTCTTGATTTTCTTGGTTGCCATAAGAGTCTCTGATGTTACAGCAGGTGCGGTAGCTGAAATTGTAGCTATTCCGCTCTCGTCAACCGTAAAACCGGCAGGATAATTTTCATTAGTCGGTACTTCTATGGCACTTGCATTGTTTGAGTATGCAACCCCCGAAAATGTAACTGCCATAGTTGCAATAATTGTTGTTGTTTTCTTAATAACATTCTTAATTGATAAATTCATGATTTTTCTCCATCTTTAACTATTTTCGGCTGATTTTATACATTAAACCACCCGGAAATCATTTACCCGGGAAGCTTAATGATATACAAATCAGCCGTCCATAGTGATTTTTATTTAATTTAATTTAGTTGCATCATTTTGCTGTGAACATCCCGGCATATAGAATTATTACAATATATTTTGAACATTCAAGCATTAAAATGTCTATTATTTAATTTTAAACAACTTCTTATATTTAGCTAACAATTTCTTAGCGCATTTAATCGTACAATTCTTATTAACCTTCTTAAATGCATTCTTGGCAACCTTCTTAATCTTTGAACTCTTAACTACTACAGTTGTCAATGATTTACATCCCGCAAATGCATTTGCCCCGATAACAGTTACATTCTTAAATATTGTAACCTTTTTAAGTTTCTTATTGTTCTTAAATGCATTCTTGTTGATTTGAGTTACCTTGAAATCAATACCTGAGTATTTAGCTACAGCAGGTACCTTTGCTGATTTAGCTTTCTTTTTATTATTTTTGAAATATTTAACTTCATAACTCTTTCCTTCGCCACCTTTTATAATTATATAAGTAGCTCCCTTGTAAACAAATTTCTTTCCAAGAGTTACTGCTGAATCTGAAACGCCGGAAGCAGTTGCAACATTGATTACATTTCCGGAAGCAATATTTGTAGTATTTGTAGTATTTGTTGTAGCTGCAGTTCCCGTAGCTGTACCATTGTTAATTCCGGTACTGCTGTTAGATCCGGTACCTGTATTAGATGTTGAATTCGTATCTGTTGTTGTGGACGAACCAGCTGATGAATCAGTATCTGTTCCACCAGGTACAAATATATGACCTCCCGGAGCAGTAGTCGCATCCGGTGCACTTGTACTGTCATCTACAACAAACTTATGACCGCTTGAAGATCCGCCTTGTTCACTTGTATCAGAATCTTCTGTTTCACCGTTATTATCACTTGAAGGGGTGGCAGTTTTATCTGATGCAGGAGCCTGTGTTTCTGCACTAACCGGAGCCTCTGTTTCTGCACCGGCCGGAGCTTCTGTTACTTTATCCTCTGAAGGTGTTTCTGTTTTACTTGGCGATTCTGTTACTTTGGAATCCTCTGATTCCTCGTCTTCAGAAGAAGGTGACTCTGTCACATCAGACTCATCATCAGCAGGAGTTTCCGTTGCTTTATCTTCCGAAGGTGTTTCTGTCTTACTAGGACTTGCCGTAGATGAAGCTGCAGGAATTTCTGTAGCTTCATCTTCTTCCTCTTCATCTTCTGAAGGTGTCTTTGAATTTGTAGGAGCCTTAGTTGTTGTTGGTTCATATACAGGTACTTCACCATCATTGTCATAGTAAATGTCTAATAAATACTCTTCTGATAATTCACTTTCCTGAAGAAGTGTATTGTCCTGACCATCATCATTTGCATGAGCCATAAAGAGTGCTGCAGCTGCACCTACGAGTGTAGCATTGTAATCGAGAGCAACCTCTGTATACGTATATTGACCTTGATCATCATAATATGTATTACCTGGTGTAGAACCATATACATCACTTGGATTACTTACACCTCCAACTAATCCTCCAAGAAGTGTGTAATGATCACTTTTCATTTCTTGTGCACTACTTGAACGGGAAGCTGCTCTATGATGAGGCCATTTTGCTGAAATATCACTGTCCCCCACCACAAAATTCACTCCGTTTGAATTATTTCCAAGAATGAATCCCATCTGACCGGTAGCCCATTCAACAAATGCACCATCATCTTCATTCAAATTTCCTGCAATCTTATCATGAATAAGACCCATCATTTGATTAGAAGAATTGTATCTGAGACATCCCCATCCCTGAACATAAGCCAAACCGTCTTCATTTAAATTATTACTTTGGTATGAACCTATTGAATATAATGTATCCTTATCTTCCATAAGTGCAGCACCAAATCCCCAGGTATTATCCCAACAATAAGACCACCCAGTATTAGGATCAGTAAAATTACTATTAAATATCTTCTTATATGAATTATCATTTGTAGCTACATAAAGAGCTGCTGCAGCTGATGCATAATCATCCTTCCAGCTTGATGAATCATAAAATCCTGCACAACCATTATAGGTGCATCCTTTGCTGTTAGATTTTACGAATTCAAATAAATCCTCGGCAACTTTCAAATATTCTTCATTCCCAAAGTTTACATAGTGAAGTGCAAGAGCTGCAATTGCAACACTGACTTCATCTGTTGCAGGATTAGAGCTTGTTGCAAAGTAAACAGGTCTGCTACCTGTCTGGTTTTCAGGAGCTCCCCAATAACCATGATCTGCTCCACCTTCTCCAACCTGATAACAGAAAGCTACAACTTCACCATCGTCGTTATAAACTGTACATCTCTGGAAGTAATCACAGAAATAATCCATAATGGTCTGTAAATGACCTGACTGACCTGTAGCTTCAAAAGCCTCTCCAAATTCATAATATGAAAGAGCTAATGTTGAAGCTGCATATCCTTGAGGAAGACCAAACTTAACATGGTCACCTGCATCATGGAAACCACCGCTTACATCTACATTGTAAGTAGT
>JAILOA010000091.1 GCA_024691065.1 Lachnospiraceae bacterium
CATGGTCTCCTATTCTCTCAAGATACTTGTCAACCATCAGAAGGTCTGCTGCATGCTCCTCATAATCGGTATTGGTTTTCATAACCTCTATAAGGTCTGATTTTACCTTTACAAACAAGTCATCCACAATATCATCATGCTCGATAACGTGACGGGCTTTATCCACATCATGCTCCACATAGGCATCCACCGCCTCTATGAGCATAATAATTGTTTCTCCCGCCATCTTTTTTATATTATCATCTTTAAACTGATATGGTCTGTCAGCCATCATTATTGTGAGCTCGGATATGTCAGCTGCCTGATCTCCTATTCGCTCCATATCGGTAACCATTTTCATGGCTGCTGTTATAATTCGTAAATCCCTTGCAACCGGCTGTTGCTGAATAAGCAAATTGAAACAAATATTTTCAATCTTCTTTTGCTCCCTGTCGACGAATTCATCCTCGTCCATAATCAGCTTTGCTTTTTTTACATTCTGGGAAAACAGAGCATCTATCGCCTCCTGTATGGCCTTTTGAATCATATTGCTCATAACAATCATTTCAGTATTTAGATTACGAAGCTGCTCATCAAATTTTAACCTCATTTTTAATATCTCCTTCTTAACCAAATCTTCCTGTGATATAATCCTCTGTCCTCTTGTCCTGTGGATACGAGAATAACTGCTTTGTATCACTAAATCCAATTAATTTAACAAATTCAAAATCAACCAAATCTTCCTGTGATATAATCTTCTGTCCTCTTGTCCTGTGGGTATGAGAACAACTGCTTTGTATCACCGAACTCAATTAATTCGCCTAATAAGAAAAATGCTGTGTCATCCGCAACTCTTACGGCCTGTTGCATATTATGTGTAACAATTACAACAGTATATTTTTTCTTTAACTCTTCCATCAAGTCCTCGATCTTAGAGGTGGAAATCGGGTCCAACGCCGAGGTAGGCTCGTCCATAAGAAGTACATCCGGCTGCACTGCCAAAGCCCTGGCAATACAAATTCTTTGTTGTTGTCCTCCAGACAAACCAAGTGCCGATTTCTTTAAACGATCCTTTACCTCATCAAATATAGCTGCTCCTCGAAGGCTTTCTTCTACTATTTTATCCAGCTTCTTTTTTTCCTTTATGCCGTGAACTCTTGGACCATAGGCAATATTGTCATATATGCTCATCGGGAATGGATTTGGCTGCTGAAATACCATTCCTACCTTTTTCCTAAGAATGGTAGTATCTACATCCGGTGCATATATATTCGCTCCATCCAGCATTACCTTGCCTTCGATTCTTACATTGTCCACTAAATCATTCATCCTGTTCAGGGTTTTTAGAAATGTTGATTTTCCGCAGCCTGACGGTCCGATAAATGCAGTGACCGCATTTTTTCTTATATTAATTTTTACATCCTTTAGGGCATGATTATCTCCATAATAAAGGTTTAAGTCCCTGACAGTTATTTTATCTCTGCTTATCATTTTATTTTCTCCTCGTCACATCAAATTTGGCAGCCAATCTCTTGGTCGCTAAATTTATTAAAAATACCAGCACTAAAAGAACAACCGCTATTCCGAATGCTGTGTCAAAATCACCTTCACTTGTAGCTGACAAGTATAATTGGACTGTCATCGTTCCTCCTGATTGGAAAATCTTAGGAAGAAGACCTGAAAGTGTATTTGGTAAAACCTTCGCACTTCCCGCAGTAAATAGTAGTGCTGCGGATTCACCCACAATCCTTCCTACCGCGAGGATAACTCCCGTTATAATCCCCGGAAGTGAGGATGGTATAAGTATTGTACGAATCGTGTACCACTTGCCTGCGCCGAGTCCGATAGCTCCCTGCCTGTAGCTTGTCGGAACTGTTTTAAGGGCTTCCTGTGTGTTTCTTGTAATTAATGGAAGAACCATTAAAATAAGTGTTAATGAACCTGTTAAAATTGAATATCCAAGTCCAAGTGTCTGTCCGAAAAACATCATTCCGAATAAACCAAATATAATCGACGGAATACCTGATAATATTTCAGTTGCAAATTCAATCAGACTTACAAATTTGCCCGGCTTTGCGTATTCATTCAGATAAATTGCCGCTCCCACACCTACAGGTGTTGCAATGAGCATGGTAATTAAAATGATTAGCACTGTATTTACTATATTTCCGGCAATACCAACCGTTCCTTTTAAAACTGATGTAACCGAGGTAAGAAAGCTTAGATTGACGCTTTTTGCACCTCTCATAAAGACATAGATTATTATGCTTGCAAGAAGCATTACGCAAATTGCTGCACTTAAGTAAATTAAAATGTATAATCCCATGTCCTTAAACTTCTGTGTGTTCCATTTTTTTCTCAAGGAAGACTGATTATCTAAACCCACCTCTCCTATATTTGGAGATATGCCTATCTGATTACTCATATTTGTCAGCCTCCTTTCCT
>JAILOA010000114.1 GCA_024691065.1 Lachnospiraceae bacterium
AATAGAATGGTTTATATGCATCATATAAAAAGTTGCCAATTAATTGCAATTATGATAAATTATATATATTAAATTTGAGGCTGTTGAGACTTGATAAAAGGGGAAATAAAATGGAAGAATATGTAAAAAATTTTAAATTAACAGGAAAGATGTATGCCGAAGAGCTTGAAAAATGTATAGAAAATAAGACTGCCATAAAATGCAATAACGGTATATTTGTCGGCAAGGAAAATGAGGATGTGGTTTCTTTTAAGGGGGTTCCTTATGCTGCGCCGCCTGTAGGAGAGCTTCGCTGGAAAAATCCAAAAGAGACAGAGGATTCGGAGGATATATTTGAAGCATTTTATTTTGGAAAATCACCTATTCAAACAGAGTGGCCTTCGGAGACAGGGTCTTATTATGAAAAAGGTGAGGATTGCCTGTATTTGAATGTATGGGTGAATAAGAAGAATATATTTGATAACAAAACTGTAATGGTATTTTTTCACGGAGGTGCCTTTGGATGGGGTGGTACATCGGATCCGCTGTATGACGGAACCAATCTGGTTAAGAAATATGACGACATAATACTTGTGACTGTAGGATACCGCGTTGGATTGATGGGATTTGTTGATTTCACGGGTATTGATGGTTGTGAAGATTTTAAAACCGGTGGCAATCTCGGAGTGCTAGATCAGATTTGTGCATTAAAATGGATCCAAAGGAATATCGCTGCATTTGGAGGAAATCCTAAAAATGTAACGATTTTCGGAGAGTCTGCCGGAGGGGGCAGTGTTTCTCTGCTTCCGATTATGGAAGAGGCGAAGGGGTTATTTAAAAGAGTTATAGCAGAGAGTGGTTCGGTTGCGCTTTCATTCAGTAAGGAACAGTGTGAAAGGCTCAATAAAATGCTGGTGAGAAAAACCAAGTGTAAGTCGATGGATGATTTGATGGCACTTAGTGAAGATGAACTTATAAAAATAAATGAAGACCTGAATGATTACAATAATTATCCTGAAAGAGACGGGATTGTAATTCCGGAGGATTTGTACGGAGCTTATGAAAATGGAGCGACTAAAGGGATAGATTTGTTAATAGGTACCAATGCCGATGAGCTCAGATACTGGATTCGGGAAATGGGATATGATAAAAAGGTTGTGTCGGGTCTCGAGGTCTACAAGGCAACGATGCATATAGGTATAGAAAATGATGTCAGGAAGCTTTCGGAAGATGAGGCTGCCCTTTTAAATATGTTTTTTGAAAAACAAAAAGAAAAGAATCCTAAAAAGATTTGGGCTATAACGGAATTTTATAATGAAATGCTTTTCAGATTACCGGCGATTAAGCAGGCAGAGAGTCATGCACATAATAATGGCAATGCATATATGTATTATTGGACGCAGCAGGGTGAGGATAAGGTGCTTGGAGCCTGCCATGCTATGGAACTTTCGTATGTTTTTGGAAATCTGGATGAAAAGATATATACCGGAAACCTGGTAAATAAAGAGCTTGCAGAGGTTGTACATGAAATGTGGGTGAATTTTGCAAGGACCGGAAATCCAAGTACCACACATTATGAATGGAAAAAATATGATGCTGAAAACCGTCATACCATGCTTCTTGGAAAGAAGATAGGACTTACTAAGGATCCGAAGAGTGAACAGAGAAAGCTTCTTATGCCATTATTAAAATATTATTTAAATGGTTGCACTTATGGAATCACTTATAATGTTCCTTATACAAGAAAGCTTGTAATTAAGGTGCTCGGCGGGGCAGCGGTTCTGGCAGGCGGAGTAGTCGGAAGTGTGGTTGGAATTAAGAGGGCTTTGAAACGGTGATTTTGCTCTGAGATATAATTAGGAAGGTGATTCAATAAACTTTGTTAAGAGCTATAATTTGGAAGATTATTCAAAAAAACTTTTTTAAGAGTTATAATTTGGAAAGTTATTCAATAAACTTTCTTAATAGCTGTAATAGCAGGTTATTTCAATAAACTTTATTAAGAGATAAAAAAAAGTGTTGACATATTATTGTTTGTCAGAGTATAATTCATCTATGTTATTTGAAAATTAAATATTTAATTAAACCGTTGAAGCGGAGATAACGTTAGGATATGAACCCACAGAGAGTCGGAGTAGCTGAGAACCGGCGGAAAACAGCCTTTCAAATGGACCGCAGAGGGCATGGTCAAAGGATTAATCCGAGTATTCCATGACGTGTTGACATACGTTAGTTGTCGGGGGTCTGAAATGTAGTCCTTTTAAATGAGATGTTTAGACTTTTATGATTTTAGTTGTGAAATTTGAAATTCGGATTATAAATATTTCGAATTCTGATTTTCCTTTAAAAATCATAGTTTTGTATTTTAAGTATTTTATTTAAAAAGGTAAGCCAAAGTAGCATCCTGCTGAGAGTACGATTTTTTTCGTGAACCGAGGTGGCACCGCGGAAATTTTATTTATTAGAATTTACCGTCCTTGGATCATAGTTATATGCTATGATTCAAGGACTTTTTTTGTGCTTAAAATCACAGGTCTTATTGAATCGGGCATAAGGTAGAACATAACGATTGGAGGTTTTAAGTATGGTTACATTGGAAGAATTCAGACAGTATAAGAGTGCAGCCGGGTATTCGATAGTTCCGATTTCAAAGGAAATACTTTCTGACAGTTGTACTCCTATACAATTACTGAAAAAACTTAAAAACAAAAGTCATCATGTGTTTATGCTTGAAAGTGTTGAGAAACAGGAGTTTTGGGGAAGATATACATTCCTTGGTTATGATCCTAAGATGGAAATTTCCTGTTCAAACGGTGTTATGAGAATTAAAAACGGTAAGACAGAGGAGTTGGAGGTCAGTCGTCCGGATGATGAAATAAAAAAAATCCTGGATGATTACAAGAGTCCGAAGATAGAGGGGCTCCCAAGTTTTACAGGTGGTCTTGTGGGTTATTTTTCATACGATTACATTAAGTATTGTGAACCGAAGCTAAATCTTAATGCGAATGATGAAGAGAATTTTAAAGATGTTGATTTGATGCTCTTTGATAAGGTGATTGCATTTGATAATCTTAAAAGTAAGATAGTGGTTATCGTAAATGCAAGGCTCGGTGTGGATGACCTCGAGGCTGAATACAAGAGGGTTGAAAATGAAATCGATAAGATGATTTCAATAATAAAGACCGGTGAGGAAGCCTATATTCCGGTGGGCAAGCTTACATCCGATTATCATGCGCTTTTCTCAAAGGAAGAATTTTGTGAGATGGTTGAAAAGGCCAAGCGATACATTTACGAGGGGGATATCTTCCAGGTGGTGTTATCGAACAGGCTTATGGCTGATTTTGAGGGCAGTCTGTTAAATGCATACAGAGTTTTAAGAACCTTGAATCCTTCGCCGTATATGTTTTATTTCAGCAGTGATGATATGGAGGTTGCCGGGGCTTCGCCGGAGACGCTTGTAAAGCTTGAAGACAAGACGCTGCATACATTTCCGCTTGCGGGAACCCGACCGAGAGGGAAGACCGAGGAAGAGGATCAGGCACTTGAGAAAGAGCTTCTTGCGGATGAGAAGGAGAGAGCAGAGCACAATATGCTTGTGGATCTCGGTAGAAACGACCTTGGTAAAATCAGTGAGTTTGGAAGTGTTAAGGTTGAAAAATATATGACAATTGAGAGGTATTCTCATGTAATGCATATAGGTTCGACTGTTGCGGGAACGCTCAGGGAGGATAAGCATCCATTGGATTCGGTGGCAGCGGTACTTCCTGCGGGAACACTTTCCGGAGCACCTAAGCACAGGGCGATGGAGATTATAAATGAACTTGAAAACAATAAGAGAGGAATCTATGGTGGTGCGATTGGTTATATAGATTTCACCGGAAATGTTGATACCTGTATAGCTATCAGGCTTGCTTTTAAGAAGAATGGAAAGGTGTTCGTCAGAAGCGGTGCCGGAATCGTAGCGGATTCTGTGCCGGAGAATGAATACGTAGAATGCATTAATAAGGCAAAGGCAGTTATGATGGCTATTGTAGAGGGTGAAAGGGGTGACTTATGATACTTCTAATCGATAATTATGATAGTTTTTCTTACAATTTGTATCAGCTTATCGGCGAGATAAATCCTGATATAAGGGTTGTTCGTAACGATGAACTAACGGTGGATGAGATTGACAGACTTTCACCTGAGGCAATTGTTATCTCACCGGGGCCGGGAAGACCGGAAAATGCAGGCGTTTCAATCGAAGTTATAAAGAAGCTCAGCGGTAAGATTCCTATTCTCGGTGTGTGTCTCGGACATCAGGCGATTTGCGAGGCATTTGGAGCTGTTGTCGGATATGCAAAGAAGCTTACCCATGGAAAGGCAAGCATAGCATGGCTTGCAGAGGATAAACTTTTTGATAATGTAGGCATCAAGACGGAGGTTGCTAGATATCATTCGCTTGCGGCGGAGGCGAATACAATGCCTGAATGTCTTGAAATAATCGCAAAGACGGATGATGAGGAAATTATGGCTGTTAAGCATAAGGAGCATAAAACTTACGGGCTTCAGTTTCATCCGGAGTCAATACTTACACCGAAGGGCAGAGTGATGCTCGAGAATTTTTTTAAGATGGCGTAGAAAACATTTAAAAAATAATAATTTGAAAAGGAGATGTACATTATGATCAAGGAAGCAATATCTTTATTAGTAGCAGGTGAGGACATGACACCGGAAATGATGACAGAGGTTATGGAAGAAATAATGACAGGAGATGCAAGTGATGCCCAGAAAGCTTCATTTTTAACTGCTCTTGCAAATAAGGGCGAGACAATCGAGGAGATTACCGCAGCGGCTAAGGTTATGAAAAAGCACTGCGTTCCATTTTCAAACCAGAAGGATGTATTGGAAATCGTCGGTACAGGCGGTGACAAGTCCAATTCAATAAATATTTCCACAATGTCTTCGATTGTTGCGGCTGCAGCAGGACAAAGGGTTGCAAAGCACGGTAACCGCGCGGCTTCAAGTAAATGTGGAACGGCTGATTGTTTTGAGAAGCTTGGCGCAAAGATTGATATGGATACTGACAGGGCAGAAAAGGTATTTGATGAGACAGGAATGGTATTCTTGTTTGCTCAGAAGTACCATCCGGCAATGCGTTTCGTAGGTTCGGTTCGTAGAGAAATCGGTATCAGAACATTGTTTAATGTACTCGGACCTCTTACAAATCCGGCAGGTGCTGACATTCAGCTTATGGGCGTATATACCGAGGATCTCGTGGAGCCGCTCGTAAAGGTGCTTCATAATCTTGGAGTTAAGAAGGCAATGGCTGTTTACGGTACTGACTGTATGGATGAGATTTCACTCAGTGCACCGACAAAGATTGCAGAATATATCGGAGACGAGTTTAAGACATATACAATAAAGCCTGAGGATTTCGGCCTTACAACCTGTAAAAAGGAAGATTTGGTCGGTGGTTCACCTGAGGAAAATGCTGAGATAGTTAAGAAGGTATTTTCAGGTGAGAAGGGACCTAAGAGAGATGTGGTTCTTTTAAATGCAGGCGCAGCATTGTACCTTGCAGGCAAGGCTGATTCCATCAAAGATGGAGTTGATCTGGCAGCTGAGGTTATTGATAACGGTAAGGCTATGAAGGAGCTCGAGTCTTTTATTGCAGCTACTAATGCGTAATTAATATATTTTGTAAAAAAAC
The DNA here is from genome assembly GCA_024691065.1 of Lachnospiraceae bacterium. Classification (GTDB taxonomy): domain Bacteria; phylum Bacillota; class Clostridia; order Lachnospirales; family Lachnospiraceae; genus JAEEJA01. Next base: position 5,672 of record JAILOA010000114.1, read on the forward strand.
GTGACAACAGTCTTGTTTCAGGTTATAAAGAAACGTGACAACAGTCTTTAATTATGTTGTAAAAAAACGTGACAACAGTCTTATTTCAGGTTATAAAGAAAGGTGACAACAGTCTTTAATTATGTTGTAAAGAAACGTGACAAAAGTCATAAAAGGTTTTTATTAAATCAGATACAAAATAATAATCGAGTGTTATGGGGTTTTAGGCATATATCGCTCGGAAAGGGTAATAAATTGGATATATTACAGGAAATCGCGGAGAGAACTAAAGAGAGAATAGAAGAACAAAAAAGAAAAGTTACATTTAATGAAATAAGGGCAAAAGCAGAGGAGATAAGTAAGGCTGAGGAGGCTTATACCAATGAGAAACTTAAGTTTTCTTTTGAGAAGGCACTTAGAAAACCGGGA
>JAILOA010000138.1 GCA_024691065.1 Lachnospiraceae bacterium
CAAATGGGTGTAGAGGCAGTAGCTGAAGCCCAGGATGCTTTGATTTCTTATAAGTGGTATCATGACGGAAAAGTATTGGAAAATCAAAACGAAAAAGATTTAACCTTGGAAAATGTAAGTTCCGATGATTTTGGTACATATGTATGTCTGGTTGAGCTTAAAGATGATAATGACACTGAAGATACAGCCGATGATACCGTGCTTAAAAGTGAAACTCTTGACTTTACTTTGTCTGAACAATTTGATGTTAGTGTATTAACTCCTAATACAAGCTATATTTACGGAAAAGGTATAGGTGATGAAGTTAATTTAAAGGTTGAAGTTGAAAATAAATCGTCCGAAAATGTGGATTATCAATGGTATAAAATTTGGGATTACTATAAATCCCGATATTATAATGATTATGGCTCAATAACCGAAAAAGATTCATATGAAAAGATTGACGGTGCGGATAAACCTGAATATACATTTACCATAAATGACGAATATGATTATGGTATGTACGTATGTTTCGTTTCATCGGGAAGAATGAAAGAGGAAGTATCGGTTTTTGTTGAAAACGATAATTATGGGAATTATGCTGATATTGACGGTACCGGAATGCAAACAAAGTATATTTACAAAAAAGTCGGAGATAATGTTGATTTTAAGGTAAATGCAGTTGTTAGTGACGGTGTTACTGTTAAGTATGAGTGGACTACCAAGGAGCTTGATTCATATGATACAACAAGAAAGATTGATAAAGAGACAACAAATGTTCTGAGCCTGAAAGATCTTAAAGAATCTCAATTTAACAGAGTATATCAATGTGAGGTTACATTCTATAAAGACGATGAACAAATTGGAAAAGAAATATACATAAGTTTTAATTTGAAGGAAGAGACAGATAACGAAACCGCAGAGTATGATTGTATCCGTGAATATGGTACGGAAAGTACCGGTGGTTATAATCAGATAGGAGATAAGGTAAGATTTGGTATTGAGACAGATAATGAATACACATACAAATGGAAGTTTGCCAGAGAGTATTATGATGAAAACGGAGGATCTGAGTGTTACGGAGATTATCCGGGATTATTATCCGAAAACAAACCTGTAATATCCTACGATGCGATTAAAGAAGAACAATTCGGAAAATATTATCTTTATATTTACTCCGAAGATGAAGATGGTTCAAAAGTATTACTGGGTACGGAAGATTTCTATTTAAGACTATATAACGATTCAGTCATAGATGCTACAACATTAAACGGAGAGTCAGAAGTTACCATTAAGCGTTCGGTTGGTGACAGCGCTAAATTTGAGGTTGTTTCTAATATTGATGATAAAAATGGAGTAACCTATCAATGGTATAAGGCGAATAATTCTTACGGTGATAGTGGCGCTTTAAACGGAGAAAATTCCAATGTATTAAATATCGATAATATTACATCATATGATTTTGGTACATATGTATGTAATGTAACTTATCAGGGCACAGTGGAAAAGGTTACATTTTATCTTGTAAGAACCGGTAATTTAAAGGTGGAAAGTGATCTGTTTGAAGACAGTGAAAATGGTCAATATACCTGGAATTATTATCTTGAATATGGTAAGGATATCACATTTAACGTAAAAGCAACTTCCGATGAGGAATATCCTATAGAATATCAATGGTACTATAATGATGATTTAAGTTCATCTTCACTGGGTAAAAAGTTAGATAACAAAACCGCAAGTTTAACCGTTTCAGATTTCCAAAAGGATAAGGCCGGAGTTTACAGTTGTAATGTATCAAACGGAATTGATGGAGATACTATTGTTTGCCGTTATATCTTAAGTGCTAAAAACGATAAATTTTTATACTTCTATCAGGATACGACAGGAGAAGATGCTAATGACAGCGCAATATATTACAATGAAGGAAGAATTAAGCAGGATAATTTAACAGCTGCATATAATGAAAGCATAATTATGGATGCTACTGCTGTGGCTTCGGAAGGCGAAGATATCGTATATGAGTGGTATAAATTTGATGATATCCAGAAAAGATATATTTTGATCGATGGAGAAACATCCGCTACATTTACCACAACTCCTTATACGGATGAAAATTACACAGACGATATTCAATATAAATGTATTGTTAAGACCTCATATGATGAAATTCAGTACAGTGCAACAGTTTCAGTTGTTGATAATATTGAAATTGAATCTTCTGCAGATGAGTATGGTTTCGTTATGGAAGGAACAGAAGTTACATTTACAGCCAAGCTTAGAAAAGAGGATAAGGATTTTACTTATCAATGGTATGCATATGATGAAAATGGTAATTTATGTAAGGTAGAAGGTGCTACAAGCAGTGTGATTAAGGTAGAGGCACCTAAGGTTCAAAGAGTTGATCCGGAAAATAAATATAAGGTACAGGCTTATTCAACGGAAACCAAATATATATGTGAGGTACAAAAGGGTGCAGAGGATACCTATGTCAGGTATTATCAGCAAGTATCTTTGATATCTGTTTTAAAACCTGACACATATACAGAACTTCCTAAGTCCTTATATTCGGATGGTGTGAATGTTCAAGCTATCAATATACCGGATGCCCAAACAATTCATTTGGAATTTAGCGATGAGTATGAATTGGGTGGTTTGTACAGTACATTATTTATTATTAAGGAAAATGGAGAAGTTATTAGATATCCAAATGCAGAAAAAGAAGATGTAGCAGGCGAAATCCTTGATATTGAAGGAAGTACGGTTTACTTGTATTACATACCTTTATTTGATTCTTATAGTTCTGTATTAGATACCATTAAGATTGCATCCAAAAATAAGCATGGTTATGAAGTGGTTTGTGCAAAAGATAA
>JAILOA010000174.1 GCA_024691065.1 Lachnospiraceae bacterium
CAGTACCATCCCCTTTAAAGATGAGTTGGAGCATGTGCAGGCCTACCTGGCGATTGAGGAAACACGTTTTGAGGATTTGCTGACAGTGGAATTTGACACTCCGAATATAAACTTCCGCATCCCTCCGCTAACCCTGCAGCCAATCGTGGAAAATTCCGTAAAATACGGTGTTGATCCTGAATTAGCTCCTATGCATATAAAGATTTCCAGTGTAGAGACAGATGATAACAATGTAATCACCGTAACCGATACCGGACCGGGCTTTGATGAATCTTCACCTATGCAGGATGATAATAAGGAGCCTCATGTGGCACTTAAGAATATTCGTGAACGTCTGGACGTTATGAGTGGCGGGACCATTTCTATATCGAAAAGGGCTGAAGGTGGGACCAAAGTCACTATAATCATTCCAAAGCCTTATAATATCGGGAAACCGGGGGATTTGTAATTTCAGACAGAAACCTGGTATTTCAGACAGAAACCTGGTATTTGAGACAGAAACCTGGTATTTAAGACAGAAACCTGGTATTTCAGACAGGCAAAAATATTAACAACATCAAATAAAAAAACCGGCACCTGCCAATTTTAACAAGTGCCGGAAAAATTAAAGGATCTGTATAATTTATCCGTGTTAGCATTAAAAAACCGGTACCTTCCTATATCTATAAGAAGATACCGGAAAAATTAAAGGATCTATATGTTTAATCGTGTTACCACTACAAAACATCATAAGTGTTTCAGATTAAAACATAATCCCTCTCCTAAAATATTACATACCTTTTTAACCATTCTAAGTACAAGTCTTATATCTGGTAATGTCCTTTATCAAAGCCTTAACTTCTTTACTTGACTTATTCTATCAAATTTCCATCAATACATCAAGACTCTAAAGCGTGACAAATTGACACATCCTTAAACTACCGGACAACAAGACACCGGGAAACCCCGCAGGATTTCTTAAAGCATATAATACTTTAATGCATTTTCCTTAGCTATTTACATATTATTTAATCAATTATGATTAGATAACCAATAAAATCCTATGAACACTCCTGCAGTGAGTAAAATACTAATGACATTGCTCATAATATCTAACTTTTTGCATAAATCTTCTTTTCCTTCCAATTTTCCCTTTCCTTCCAACACTGCCATAATTGTCAGGTAAATAAGATTCACAAAAAATGAAAAGCCAAGATATATAAACAAAGGAATAAGCACTATCATACTTACCAATATTTTGAACACACCGATAATTATTAGAACCGGTGATCCGGTAAAACCTCCGAAACTTGATGCAATTAACCCATGAGTTAAATCATATATTTTTTGATTTACCATAGCTCCCTTTTCATTACTTTTTCCGTAATAGACTACCGAGACGATAGCACAAACAATAAAGGTAGTCACTAAGAAGCATATAATTGCACCTGCTACATCTGACTTCTGAAATCCATCCGGACTTTTTGCATCCGAATAAACCACTAACGCTGTTAAGACTATTGCAACTATAATACCTATTATTAATCCTTTAATAAGATTTTGAACCAGAAACTTTTGTTGATTTTTATAATTCATAACTATATCCTCCTAAAATATATACATTTTCAAGTTTAGTTTGAGCCTATTTTCTTTGACTTTTTTCTAATAGCGGACTTTACACTATCATTTTTGTATATTACTGTTTTCATATGTTACCTAGCTCTATCAATTTTATATATTTAAATAGAATAATGGAATATATATATAAATTAATAGAATTAATTATCCATTTTTGGTTTTTTATCTTTATCTTTAAAAACCTCATCTGCCAATCTATCGAATAATACTTTATATGTCGATTGAGAAACTATCAACCTGTCTTCCGTTTCCTGCACTCTTTTAGAGAGATCATTATTTATTTTATTCTGTTCTTTAAAACTATCTCCTATTTTAATAAAAGCACTATCCATCAAATTGCTAATATTTCCCATACTGTCGCCTAATGTAAGTATGTTACTCTTTAAATGCTTAAATCCTTCCACTACAAACCGTTCTTCTTCGCTTAGCGGAGTCATAAGCATTTTTTTAGTAACAAGGGTTTTCTCGTTTTCAACAATCTTGCCGGAAGCACCTGCCTCGGCACCTTTTCCGTTAACATACTGACCAAGGTCATTTTTAAACCCTTCTATAGTTAATCCAAACTTTCCAAATACATTGTCAGGTGATAACTCCAATAAATCAGAATCATCTGATAAACTCCCCACAAATAAAACCAGTGCAGTTTCAACCTTGGAATCTAATTTACTGATTTCATCGCCCCATTTTTCTGCATACTGACTCCAAGCCAACCTTTTCATCCTTATTTCCAACTCCTTAATAAAATTGTAATTTGTCATCTCTTTTTCCTCCTTTTCTTTAATAATTTTGAGATAAACATTATTCGGACTCCCCAAGTCGCCGATGCTTCATTGGCATTTCCTGTGGGAGCGTTTCGTCATTTTCTGTAGACTGCACTTCTCCCGCAAACATCTTATCGAGTGGCAACCCCAGTCGCTGACGGGCCTCCTGCTTATTA
>JAILOA010000184.1 GCA_024691065.1 Lachnospiraceae bacterium
AGCTTCCAGTTGATATTCAGCATAATAATCAGAATACCGACCGGTACGATTGCATTGGAAATTAATTCAGGAATTACGTGGGCAAGCGTTACTTCGATGGAATCTACACGCTCGACGATTATATTTTTATAGGAACCGGAGGAGTCTTCAAGTATATCGCCGAGTGGCATGACGCTTAGCTTTTTCGTGAGCCTGCGCCTGATTTCTGCGAGCACGCCGAAGGTTGCCTTGTGTGACATAGTGGTCGAAATTGCGTGAAACAATTTGCTTACTATCCAGCATATTGCGATAAAGCAGCACTGCATCAGATAGAAGTTTTTATCTTTGTTTCCGTCAACTAAGGCAGATACAATTTTCGCTACAAAAAAGTAGGATGCGAAGCCTGAAGCCACGCTGATGATAGCGGTCAGGACGCTGAAAATGTAGGCGAACTTGTTAATTCCGGCAAATTCCATTATCCACGAAACCGTGGATCTCTTTTTGGGGATATTTTTGTTTTGGGTATTCCCTTTTTTTGAATTCTTGTTTTGGGAATTCTTTTTTTCTTTGGTGTTCATAATATCAGTCTCCTTTTGATTGTAGGTATTACAGTTTGTGGAATATTGTGTTATAACGAGTTAGCGAAAGCTAACACAGGGACAATCCGGTGTGTTCTTAGTTTGTTCCCGGTGTTTTCCAAGTGTATTGTATTTCAATTAGGGGAGTGCAGGTGTGTGGTGAAACTATTTGATATTGCAGAGTGAATCATGCATTCTGCTCCGGTAAGAGAAGGCTCTTCCAGCCCGATATATAAAATGTGTTCAGGTGTTTTGCATAGGAAATAGCATCTTCTTCGGAAAAGTCGTGCTCCACTACTTGAAATATAGCATTGATGCTGGTAGTAACAAAGAGGTGATACTCATTGTCGGGAATCATCCTGATTGATGCATTTAATTCTCTCGCTTTGGAAAAATAACGCTTTGTGGATTCTTCTTCCAGCACAGCTATATCATGAACATAGTTTTCGTAGCGGGTGCCCTGGGAATGGCAGACCAGTAGTTTGAAAGCATTAAAGTGCTGATAAATGTACTCTATAATCCATATTATTTCATCATTTCCGGCCCAGGCTGTGTAGATGGAAGTATCGTCCAGATTCTCGTAATCCATATCCATGGAAGAATAGAAAGCATTTATTAAATCATCATAGGCAGGGGCTACCAGGGCAGCAAACATATCTTCTTTGCTTGAAAAATGCTTGTATAGCCCGGATGCACTCATTCCGCAAGACTTGGCAATTCGACGCATGGAGGCATCCTTAAAGCCATAATGCAGGAATTCATCATAAGCGGCTGCGATGATTTTCTCATGACTCTCGGTTTTATCTTTTGGCATATAAACTCCTTTTTTAGGTGAACAGTGTTCGCTAAAATATCCTTTGATAGAATACACTGTTCACTATAAAAAATCAAGAGGGAAATTTATAATTTATGAAAAAATAAAATCAAATATTTCTAAAATACCGGGAATAAAGAATATCATTGACGGAGGAAAAAATGAATAAAAACAGAGAAATGTTTCTTTTGTATATGCCGTTATAATTATGATTTATTCCGTATATTTTTCAGTAAATCGAGTAGCCCCTTTTCCTTGATGATTGCGATACCCTGGCCTTCATCACCAAGCACAATCAGGTTGTCGCCGGGGTTGATATCAAATATTTTACGGGCTTTGGCGGGAATTACAATTTGCCCTTTCTCGCCTACCTTAACCATTCCGAAAATATGCTTACCCCTAGGTGGCACACCAAGTCCCATGTTATCTTCGTTTTTTGGATCGTAATTGATTAAATCGTCAATGCTTACGGAAAATGCATCGGCAATAAGCTTACATTTCTCAATGTCCGGGAGGGATTCACCCGTTTCATATTTTGAAAGTGTTTGTCTGGAAACTCCGATTATTTCGGCAAGTTCCTCCTGCGACATATTATTATATCTTCTAAGTTCAATAAGATTATCTTTAAACATAAATTATTCCTCTTTTTTCTTATTTTTCTTGATTCCAAGAACTGCCCATCTAAAGAAAGGAATTCTTGAAATGATTTCAAATAATACATATCCAAATGTAAATGCAGAAACAAGGCTTAAAGCATAGACTGCGACAGGTGGCAAAAGTTTCGGTGCAGCAATGAAGTATGCTACAACTGAGATTCCAAGATAATGGAATATATATAATCCGAAACTATGCGCATTCATCCATTTAGTAATCTTTGTCTCAAAGTCAAAGTATTTTGCAAAGCCGCCAAGCATGGCAAGCGAGCCAAAATACCCATAAAACAGGAAAAGTGGTGTACGGTTTACAGGTTTATCCCCATAGTTTTTACCAAAATAAATTATGCAAAATGCGATTCCAAGAGCCAGTGCTATCACTAATAGAATCCAAAAGTATTTCTTCAGTATGTTTATCACTTCATCATGTGAAAATACAAAGTAGCCTAGTAAAAATGCTACAAAGTAGAGACCAAAGCGATAGACACATATAATCGGAGTATTTCCAACCTGGCCTGCTCCGAAGAAGAGTAGAGAAAGAAGGATTAACACCGGTAAGCTGGTTTTTGTGCAAATGTGCCATAGGCGGTCTTTTTCTATTTTTCTGATAAGTAAAAGTGCCATAGAAAATAGCCAGAGCATCTGAATGTACCAAAGTACCCCTTGTCCCGAAAGAACCATAATCAAGTATTTAATGGCAGGCGGAACCTTGAGTTCTTCAGCTATGGATAGGGACATGTTTAAATATCCCTGTATAAAGTGAAAGACAAAAAGTCCGATTGTACATGGAACCAGAAGCTTGTTTGTTCTGCTTTT
>JAILOA010000189.1 GCA_024691065.1 Lachnospiraceae bacterium
TGCTCAATCATCATCTCAAGATTACGCTTCATAACCTTCTTTTTTCCGCGAATCTTTTCACGTGGAATAAGCTTACCCTCGAAATCAACATTAAGAAGAGGGCATATACCAAGGACATTACCAACCGCACCGGCTACCTTATTAACTCTTCCTCCTCTTATATAAAAAGTCAAATCAGTAGAATAAAACCAATGATTGAGGCGAAGTCGGTTGTCGATTGCCCATCTGTTAAGATCATCAATCCCCATTCCTTCATCTCTCTTATCAGCCAATGCATCCATCAACAATCCGTAACCACTGGATGCTCCAAGTGAATCCACCACATATATTTTTCTCTCAGGATACATACCAAGTAATTGTTTCTGTGCAATCTGCGCGGAATTAAGTGTCCCCGAAATTCCGCTTGAAAGAGTTACGTGCAGGATGTCCTTTCCTTCCTTAAGCATAGGTTCAAAAAAATCAATATATTCGCCAACAGTAACCTGTGATGTTTTTGTCTCTTCTCCGCTGTTCATTCTGTTAAACAATTCCTTTGGAGGAACGCTCTCTCCCATATCATCCGGATATTCCACACCATTTAAAGAAAAATGGAAAAAGACTACCTTAATATCACGTTCCTCAAAGTATTTTTTGGATAAATCTGCTGTAGAACAGCAGGTAAGATTATAATTTCCCATAAAAAACAGCCTCCGAATTATTAATAATATTACATTAATAATAACTCAAAAGGCTGTATAAAACAACTAATTTTTTAATTTAATGGTCACATCTTTTTGCTATATAAAATGCCTCAGTCACGAACACAGGTTCGGACTATTAGTTATGTATACCATATTTCATTCCAAACCCTAAGATATTCTCTTTTATTTATTATACAAATAATTCAGACTATACCTAGATTCAGAATCCTATTAATTAATAATAAGTTCTATATGTGTAAGTATAAGCTGTAGATGACCACTTACTCCACGCCTTCTTCTTACCCTTCTTTGTGAATGCACGGATCTTGAAGTAACATGTACCACTTGGAGTGATTGTAATATTCTTCTTAAGCTTTTTAACCTTGTAAGTCTTTGTCTTACTCTTCTTAAACTTCTTGGTTGTAGAATACTTAAGCTGATATCCCTTAGCATCATTTATACTGTACCAATAAAGTTTAGCAACTCTTGAGCTTCCGGATCTCTTAATACTTCCGTGAAGACTTGGAGTAGAAAGCATCTTCTTTGCAACCTTACCGTCTTTGTAGGAATATCCACAATACTGACATGTATGCTTTGTGTATCCCTTCTTAAAATATGTTGAGGCAACATACTTTGTTGTATAACTATGTGTATGATTCTCTGTTGTAAGTGTCTCGATTGAGAAGGCGAAGTTACCTGTGTAAGAATCATCATAAATTGCAATTGTATATGTACCGGATTCAAGCATTATGATTTCCTGAATTGTTACATATCCTGTAGTTGAATCCTTATAATCGTAACCGGTCTTAACTTCAGTTCCAAGAGAATTTAAAATCTGATAATGTACTCTGTTCATATTTGCGATAATGGAAAGAACAACATATCTTGTAGCATCAACTTTGAATGTATAGAAAGCCTTTGTGCTATTAACTGCTATCTGTCCATTATAAGCTGTATCAATATTTATAGGCATTGCTGCAGCCATAGTATTATTAGCGGTAGTACCGCCACTTACATTAGATGTAGAAGATGAAACCGAGAATGTATAAGTACCATAATAACTGCTATTCTTAGTGAACACCAAATAATATGTACCTGCCGAAAGAACCAATTCCTTGGAAATCACAATATTCTTTGTAACACTGTTCTGATATACATTTTCACTTTTTATCTCTTTACCTGTTGTATCATATACAGAATATTTTACTGAATACATATTTGTAAATGTAGCATTAATCGTTGCTGTACTTGCAGATGCAAGAGTAAATTTATAAAAATCAGTAGTATCATTTAAAGCAAGCTGTGCTGTATATGTTGTAGTTCCCGGTGTAATTGTACTGGCTGTTGTCATAGAGTTATTAGAACCACCACTTACCTCAGGAAACGTTTCATTTGTTGATGTTGTGCTGATTGTAAAATCAAATGTTCCTTCATATCCTGCACGCTTAACGCAGAAATAATAAGTTCCTGCAGCAAGATATGTGGACTCACTTAAAGAAATAACATTAGTTACACTGTTAGCATAAAGATAATCATACCAAAGACACTCTGCACTTGCATCATAAAGATAAACATTACAATGATACATATTAAATGTACCTGTCCAATCTACCTTTCCTGATTTTTCAAGTACAAATTTGTAGTACTGAGACTCATCACCATTTTCTGTGATCGTACCTGATTGTGAACTTCCAAGAGTAACATCAACATAACTTGTAAAGATATCCTCTGCTTTTGCGGTTTTCTTAGTTCCTCCAAAAGAAGTACCGGTAAGCATAAGAGCAAGTACCAATACCCATCCTACTACTTTTTTACACATGTTTCCCATAAAAATTTCTCCTTTCGATTAGGGACATTTAAAATTGTAAATATATATAATTAATTGCCTCTTTCCTAAAAGCAATTAAAAATATCAAACCAAAAATTCGAAACTAAATGAATTGCATATACAATCAAAAATCCGAATAAACTAAAACGAGCATAAAAAAACAAGAAATTTGCATCTCTCTTGAGATAAAGATAAATTACAAATCAAATTTTGTCAAGTTCCATTTTTCTATAAGATTACAAATAGAATCTACATAGGTTGCTCCGGTGGCATATCCGCCGTCTTTTATAATCTGCGCAGCCTGCCTGTAATCCTTGCAACCCGAGAGCCCTGCATACCTTAAAGATGTACCATTCTTTGCATTCAAAAGATATGCACTGTGATCGGCAACCGACTCATAAAAGCTGTTATATTTTCTGAAACTTGCTGTTATGGTAACCGTCTTGCCATAATATTCTTCGGTCAGCGTCGTATATTTACTTACACCGTCCCAGGTGCTGCCTTCCCACGGATCCTTACTGCTGCCCGCCTTCATACCGAAGTAATTGTTGGCATTGACAGATAGTCCGCTTTTTCCGAAGGCCGACTCAAGTATGAATTGTGCCATCATAACAGAGGCTAAAATCCCTGTTGCC
>JAILOA010000212.1 GCA_024691065.1 Lachnospiraceae bacterium
ATCATCTCATCGAATATCTTGTTGGCAATAGGTTCGGAGATGCCATTTTTAATAGCTCCCGGAATATTTTCCTCTTCATTTCCGAAAATAAAATTAGCCCTCTCCTCTTCCATGACCTTCATCTTTTTCTTGGACATAGCTCTTCGCAGTAAATCACTTCGTCCGTAAGAGAAACCCGCTAGCTCACGTACTATCTGCATTACCTGCTCCTGATAAACTATACATCCGTAAGTTGGAGCAAGAATCGGCTCAAGCTGAGGGCAATCATAAGTAATGCTTTCTTTATTGAACTTACCCTTGATATATTTCGGAATAAAGTCCATCGGGCCCGGTCTGTAAAGGGAAATACCCGCAATTATATCCTCTATGCTGTCAGGCTTTAGCTCGCGCATGAACGAAGTCATACCGGCACTTTCTATCTGGAATACTCCATCCGTATCACCGTCGGATATAGTCTTAAGTACAGCCTTATCATTAAAATCAATCTTAATCATATCTTCATCGGAAAGTCCGACATTGTGGGCCGCTTCCTGAATGACGGTAAGTGTTCTAAGTCCCAGAAAGTCCATTTTAAGAAGCCCGAGTTCTTCCAATGTAACCATAGTATACTGGGTAGTTACATTTCCATCGGCACCCATAGATAAAGGCACGAAATCATCTACCGGTTTTGGACTGATTACAACTCCGGCAGCATGCACAGAAGAATGTCTCGGAAGCCCTTCAAGCTTTCTGCCCATATCTATCAGGTTCTTCGCATCCGAATCTTCTTTATAAATCTTGGCAAGATCCGGATTCATCTTTAAAGCCTTATCTATAGTCATTCCTATTTCCATCGGAATAGACTTGGATATTGCATCCACATAAGCATACGGCAGATCCAAAACACGCCCAACGTCCTTTATAACACCCCTTGCAGCAAGAGTTCCAAATGTAACTATCTGCGCCACATGGTCACTGCCATACTTTCTATTGACATAATCGATAACTTCCTGGCGTCTTTCATAACAGAAATCCACGTCTATATCGGGCATGGTAACACGCTCAGGATTTAAGAAACGCTCAAAGAGCAAACTATAACGAATAGGATCAAGCTCAGTTATTCCAAGGGAATAAGCTACTATACTGCCCGCAGCGGAACCTCTTCCGGGACCCACGCTTATGCCATGATCCTTGGCATATTTTATATAATCCCAGACAATAAGGAAATAATCTACAAATCCCATTGTCTTAATAGTATTTAATTCATAATCAAGTCTCTTTTTAAGCTCATCCGTAATAACATCATATCTCCTGTCAAGCCCTTCATTACAAAGCTTTACAAGATATTCATAGGATGACAGCCCATCCGGACATTCAAAATGAGGGAGTTTATAATTTCCGAATTCTATCTCAACATGGCAACGCTCGGCTATCTTAGTAGTATTATCAACCGCCTCCAAAGCATATTTAAATAAATCCCGCATCTCCTCTTCGGACTTAAGATAAAACTTTCCCTGCTGATATCGCATTCTGTTTGCATCCTGCACTTTCGCCTGAGTCTGGATACAAAGAAGGATATCATGCGAAACCCAGTCTTCCTCACGTATATAATGTACATCATTCGTTGCAATCAAAGGTATTCCGGTCTCCCCGGACATCCGTAAAAGTGCAGAAATAACCGTCTGTTGCTCAGGAATTCCATGATCCTGTATCTCCAGAAAATAATTATTTTCACCAAACAGATTTTTCATATATAATGCTTCCTGCTTAGCCTTCTCGTACTCTCCGGCAACAATCAGACTCGGAATAATTCCCGCAAGACAAGCACTGGTTGCAATTATACCCTCATGATATTTTTCCAGTAAACTCTTATCTATACGCGGTTTATAATAGAACCCCTCGGTAAATCCCTTTGAAACTATCTTCATAAGATTCTGATAACCGACATTATTTTCCGCAAGAAGAATCAAATGATAATATTTTTCTTTTCCGTTTTGTTCCTTATCAAATCTCGAATCCGGCGCTACATAAACTTCACATCCTATAACCGGATTTATTCCTCTTTTTTTTGCTTCCCTGTAGAAATTTATAACACCGTACATATTACCGTGATCTGTAATCGCAATGTGTTTAAACCCCAATTCTACAGCCCTGTCCATGAGCTCAGGAATCTTACATGCCCCGTCTAAAAGAGAATACTCTGTATGCAAATGTAAATGCGTAAAACTCATGGCAACCTCCTTCTAAGAAAAATATAAAACAATAGTCAAAACATATCATAACATCTTTCTATGTGATACACAGTCTTAACCATTGTTTTAATTTTTGTATTACAATATTTTAAAACCCACAAATTATCATAAAGATAATAAACAAACTTATATCATTAATCAATACATATTGAGCACGAATAAAACCCGTATTTATATATGTTATAAATAAATGTATTGCTTACAATCATATATTCATACAAAATTAATTCT
>JAILOA010000224.1 GCA_024691065.1 Lachnospiraceae bacterium
TGTAGAATAAATAACCTCTACATTGTTACCCATAATCGATTCCTTAATGTCCGTAACCTCTTCAGGACGCTCATCGATCAAAAGTACAATTATATGCATCTTAGGATAATTATGTTTAACAGACTTTGCAACCTGTTTAATTAGCGTAGTCTTACCGGTTTTAGGCTGGGAAACAATCATTCCTCTCTGTCCCTTTCCGATAGGGGATATTATATCCATCATACGCATGGCAATTGAAGCACCCGGTGTCTCAAGTCTGATTCTTTCATCAGGAAATACAGGCGTAAGTCTTTCAAAACGATTACGTCCTATGATATCATCAGGATTCTGACCATTAATGGAATTAATGTATAACAGAGCCTGGAATTTCTCGCTCATATTCTTAACACGTAAATTACCATTGATGATATCTCCGGTTCTTAGACCATATTTTCTGATCATTGCAGGTGATACATATACATCATTTGTACCGGGCAGATAATTATCACAACGGATAAAACCATATCCATCGGATAATAATTCGAAAATTCCTTCCTTAACCTCTCCTGCATCAAGCTCCTTAAGGTCTGAAGCTGAATATTCAAGATTATTAGGATATGATTTTTGTGCATTATAATTATCATTATGTGAATAATTCCTGCTCATATTATCATTATTGGAATTACGATTATCATTAGCATTTCTGTTATCGTTAGAATTACGGTTATCATTAGTATTTCTGTTATCATTTACATTACGGTTATTATATCCCTGACGGTTAGAGCTGTAATTGTTTGAACCATAGCTGTAATTATTGCGGTTATTGTTGAAATTATTGCGGTTATAATTTCCCTGATTGTTGTAACCGCTTTGACTGTATCCACCTGAAGATGATTGTGAATTAGAATTCGAATAACCTCCCTGATTATAATTATTCTGGCTACTGTATGAACTTTGGCTGCTTTGATTATTTGAATAATTACTTTGATTATTGTATCCGGAATTACTATATCCACCATTACTATAATTATTTGAATTATTATAACTGCTCTGATTACTGTAGCTACCCTGATGACTGTATCCGCCATTGCTGTAGCTTGTAGAATAATTACCGCCCGAATTAACGTTTTTAAAATAAGAATTATCATTTTCCGTTTTATTAGAATATTTTGGTTGATAATTACTATTATTTTCGTACTCTTTCTTTACAGTGGTTGCAGCGGCTTCAGCCTTAGGCTCGGAATTTTTAGTAACAGATGATTTGGAATATACAGATTTAACATTTGATGAACTATCGTTATCAGCTTTCTTATAAGTCTTTGTTTCTTTAACCTTTGGTTTTGATTGACTCTTTGATTCAATATTAGAATTTGAATTATCTGTATTTAATTCATTTAATTTATCAATTAATTGTTGTTTTTTATAAGTTGTAACGCTCTTAATTCCGACCTTTTTAGCTTCTTCACGTAACTCAACCAGCGACATTTTTTCGTATGTACCCATACGTACCTCCTAAAAAATAGATAATATTAAGATGTGAAAATCCAATTTTGTAATGGAAAATCAGCGATATGCTTAAAAGAAATTATAAAATTAATTATACATTTAAAAAAATTAAGCTATTACGATTATATACTTAATTTATTTTTTTGTAAACAATAATTTCCCACAGTCATTCCCAATGCTTTAAAATAGCAGTAAATCATAATATAACCGTTATTTAAAATTTCAAGTAAACTCTTGTCAATTCATTTAAATATATGGTATCATTACTAGATATTTTGTGAATGTATTCGATTTTTTTCAATTTTATACGTTCACTAAAAAAATGTATAGGAGAATTATAATTATGAATAAGAATCTTACATTTTCTTTTATTGGCTTTGGACTCATAGGTGGCACGATTGCCAAGGCACTGAGAAAGCTTTATCCGGACAGCAAAATAATGGCATATAACTATAGAAACACTCCTCATCCGAGTCTTGAAAAGGCTAAACAGGATGGAAATCTTTCACATATAAGCACTACTCTTTCAGAGGCCGCGGATGCCGATGTAATCCTGCTTTGCGCCCCGGTTATTAAAAATGTGGCTTACCTTGAACAAATTGCTCCACTCATAAGGAAAGATACTCTTGTAACCGATGTAGGAAGCGTTAAAGGAAACATTGTAAAAAAAGCTATTGAATTAAATATAGGCGGTAATTTCCTGGGTGCACATCCAATGGCCGGCAGGGAAAAGGTCGGATATGAAAACTCAGATGATAAAATGCTTGAAAATGCAACATTTATCATTACACCAAATGAATATAATACTGAGGAACAGGTTGAATTTTTAAAGGATTTATTTATTAAAATGAAGGCAAAGCCGTTGATTATGGATCCGACAGTTCACGATTCAGTTACAGCCGGTATAAGCCATGGTCCGCACATTGTAAGCGCTTCACTGGTGAATACCATCAGTAACCGCGATAATCCGGAGGATGGTTTATATTTAAAGCTTGCTGCAGGTGGTTTTAAAGACATTACAAGGATATCATCATCTTCACCTGAAATGTGGCGTGACATTTGCCTTGCAAACAAAACCGAAACTCTTAATTTCATTGATGAATTTACAGAGATATTAGCTCAAGTAAAGGCTTCCATAGAATCAGAGGATGGAGATAAAATATACGAATTTTTTGATACTGCAAGACAGTATAGAGAGGGTTTTAATAATGTTTGATCTTTCTAATCTTAATAACGAACAACAACAAGCAGTTACCCATTTTACAGGCCCACTTCTAATCCTGGCAGGTGCCGGAAGTGGTAAAACAAGGGTAATAACACATAGAATCGCATATTTGATTGCCGAAAAACATATTTCACCTTATCAAATTCTCGCTCTTACATTTACAAATAAGGCCGCAGGCGAGATGAAGGAAAGAGTCAGACAGACCGTAGGCGAGGATGCATATAAGGTTACGGTTTCAACCTTCCACTCCTTCTGTGTAAGAGTCCTTCGATATGAAGCTGAATATATAGGTTATACAAGAAATTTTGTAATCTATGATTCAGATGATCAAAGGGCACTTATGAGAAATGTAATAAAAGAGTTAAATTTAGATGCAAAGAAAAATAAAGAAAGAACGTTTTTAAGTGTTGTTTCAAGTGCAAAAGATAAGCTTCAAACTCCTGCTGACTTTAGAGCCGAGGCTGAAGGTGATTTTCAGCAAAAGAATTATTGTAATGCCTATGAGCTTTATCAAAAAAAGTTAAAAGAAGCTAATGCAATGGATTTTGATGATTTAATTTTTAAAACCGTTGAATTATTTGAAAAGAATCCCGATGTACTTCAGAAATATCAAAACCGTTACAGATTTATCATGGTAGATGAGTATCAGGATACAAACTATTCCCAGTTTAAGCTTATAAGCCTTATGGCTAAGCATATTAATCAAATGGGCGAAACCGAGAGAAACCTTTGCGTTGTAGGTGATGACGACCAGTCGATTTATAAATTCAGAGGCGCAGATATTAAAAACATTCTTAATTTTGAAGATACATTTGAAAATACAAGGGTTATCAAATTAGAACAAAACTACCGTTCCACTTCCAATATTTTAGATGCCGCAAATGCTGTTATAAAGCATAATTTTCAACGTAAGGAAAAGGTTCTTAGAACAGAGGCAGAGGAAGGCGATTTGGTTTATTACCGCCTCTTTGAAAATGATTTAAACGAAGGATACGGTGTCTCGGAAGCAATCGAAACCGCTGTAAAGGGTGGTCATGCATCATACTCCGATTTTGCTGTTTTATACAGAACCAATGCCCAGTCAAGAGCTTTGGAAGAAAGTATGGTAAGATTGGGCATTCCTTATAAAATCGTGGGCGGTGTAAACTTCTACCAACGTAAGGAAATAAAGGATATTCTTGCATATTTAAGAGTAATTGATAATCCTGCGGATTCGGTAAGCATTAACAGAATTATAAATGTACCGAAACGCGGAATCGGTAATGCAAGCATTGATAAAATAAATCAATACTCATTTGATCAGGGTATAATATTTTACGATGCATTGGCAAAGGCACCTATAATTCCGGGTCTTTCACGTTCCGCGGGTAAAATCAATGATTTCTTCCAAATAATCGAAGACTTCAGGGAAATGGTAAGTAAAAATGAAATTACTATTTCAGGGCTTATTAAGGCTGTTATGGATGTTGTAGAATATGACTCATACCTTCAGGATACGGATGAGCTTAAATACGACGAAAGAATGGAGAATATCGAAGAGCTTATTGCCAAAGCCCACGATTACGAAGAAAACGAAGAAGATCCAACTCTTTCCGAATTCCTTGCAGATATTTCACTTGTAACAGACCTGGATAATGTTGATGAAGAACAGGATTTAGTGCTACTTATGACCTTACATAGTGCCAAGGGACTTGAATTCCCATATGTATACATAGTCGGTATGGAAAATAACCTCTTCCCTTCCTATATGGCGCTTAACCCTGATAATTATGCAAATGGAATGGATGAACTTGAAGAGGAAAGACGTCTTGCTTATGTAGGGATTACCAGGGCAGAGAAAAAACTTGCCTTATCAAGTGTTATTTCTCGTTTTAGAAACGGTGATTATCAATTTAATTCCCCGTCCCAGTTCTTATCCGAGATTCCGGATCATTTGCTTTGTAAAACAAATGATGTACTTATGCCTTTTGGAGATGCTGTGGGAAAGACTAAAACCAGGTATTCCAATACCGAAAGTGCTAAAAGACCTTCAGATAATGATTTGTATTCATTTAAGAGCTATAAGGATTATAAAACAAATAGTTTTGGAAGCTTTTCCAACTCTAGCTCCGATAGTTTTAAAAATTCATCCTACAGTTCGAATAAAAGCTCGAACAATAATCCTTTTGAAGCAAAGGTTATAACCAGAAAGAACAAAAAAGCCGGCGCAAACTTCGGTCATAAAGTGTCTGTCGGTAATTCTTCAAATACAGATTTTAATGTAGGCGACTTAGTATCGCATCCTAAATTCGGAAAAGGCACCATAACAGAAGTTACGCCTAAGGGAAATGATAAGATAGTTACAGTAATATTTGAAGGAGATGTAAAAAGAAAGCTTGTTGCATCATTATCGGGACTTACGAAAATTTAACACTGTATGAGAAATCCCTACTTCTTAGCAGTAAATTCAAAGGTGAGGATTTCACGACAAGAATTACCCTGCATTATTGGCAAGTAAAGATGCGGACTAAAGAATATCATTAACAAGTCTGATTTACTGCTTTACTTATTAGAAAATAATATATTTTTAAAAATATTAAAAAAAATGCTATATAAAACATGTTAAATATGAATTATATAGCATTTATTTTTTGATTTTAATTATCGGATAGTACAAATTCATCAAGGCATTTAAAGTATATAATATTCCAAAATTTATTAATTCAATAAATCTATATTCCTAATAATCATCAAATATTTCCCAAAAATTCTTTATTAATCTTCAATACCTCTTTCATTGCATCAGGTCCCGGAGCACCGATGGTATTTCTCTTTAATACACAGGTCTCCATACTGATTGCATCATATATATCCTCCTTAAATACAGGTGAAATCTTTTGATATTCTTCAAGAGGAAGCTCGCTTAAGTTAGTATTTAATTCGATACATTTAAGTACAAGGGCACCTATTATACCGTGTGCATCACGGAATGCAACACCGTTTTTAACAAGATAATCTGCAGCATCGGTAGCATTTGTAAAACCACCTTCGGAGCTCTTTCTCATAACATCCTTATTAAACTTCATTGTCTTAAGCATATCGGTAAATAATAATATACATCCTTTTGATGTATCAATGGCATCAAATGCCGGTTCCTTATCTTCCTGCATATCCTTATTATAAGCCAAAGGAAGCCCCTTCATAGTGGTCATAAGAGAGAATAAATCTCCGTAAACCCTACCGGTCTTACCTCTGATAAGCTCTGCTATATCAGGATTTTTCTTTTGAGGCATAATGCTTGATCCTGTAGAATAAGAATCATCTATCTCAACAAAGCGATATTCATTGGTATTCCAGGTAATTATTTCTTCGCAAAAACGGCTTAAATGCATCATAATTATCGAAAGCGCTGACATAAATTCAATAAGATAATCCCTGTCGGAAACCGAATCCATACTGTTTAATGTAGGACCGTCAAATAAAAGTTCCTTTGCAGTAAACTCTCTATCTAAAGGATAGGTTGTTCCGGCAAGCGCACCCGAGCCAAGCGGACAATAATTAAGACGTGCCCTGCAATCCTTAAGTCTCAAATAATCCCTCTTAAACATTTCAAAATAAGCACCTGCATGATGTGCAAGAGTAAGTGGCTGAGCCTTTTGTAAATGTGTAAAACCAGGCATTATGATATCGATATTATTTTCCATAATATCATATACTGTTTCTAAAAGGTTCTTGATTAATTCATTAACCTCATCTATTTCTTTTCTGGTATAAAGCTTCATATCAAGGGCAACCTGATCATTTCTGCTACGACCGGTGTGAAGCTTCTTACCCGGCTCTCCAATTCTTTCGGTAAGAACACCCTCTACAAAGCTGTGGATATCCTCATATTCCGGATCAAATTCCAAAGTTCCTTCATTCAAGTCCCGAAGAATACCCTTAAGCCCCTCTTCTATGCTTTTTGTTTCTTCATCTGTTAAAATACCGACTTTATTAAGCATTTTAACATGGGCGAGGCTTCCGGTAATATCCTCTTCGTAAAATTTATTGTCAAAAGATAAGGATTCATTAAAGTTATGCACCAATTTATTGGTTTCCTTTGTAAATCTTCCTCCCCAGAGCTTCATATCGTACCTCCATATTCTCATAATTTAAGCCACTGTAAAGAGAATTCACAGTGGCTTAAAATACATTCTCAAACAAATAATAACAAATTAAGATGTAATGTAAAATTAATCTTCCTTCTTCTCGTCATCATATTCGATGTAATCATCATCAAATCCATCCTCGAAGAAATCGAAATCATCGAAATCATCTTCCGGAACCGGAACGACTAACTTAACAACGCAATATGCAATAGCTGCAATAGCTGCTACAATACCGATAATCGCAAGCACATTGAGAAGTATATTCTTCTTCTTTTCTTCCTCTTCCTTCTTATGAAGAAGCTCATTAACTTTGTCATTGATGCTTGATGCATGAATTTTTTCACTTACATCTCCAAAAATATCCTGTACCTTTTTCATGATAAAACCTCCCGTTTTTATTCTAAACACTTATCTAAAGTATATCACATCGGTATATAAGTGTCAAATTATATCTAAAATTCGTTTTACTGTCTTCTCCATATCAGCTGTCTCACAAACAGTATTATGAAGTACCGGAGCGGTCTCAAGACCATCAACAGCCTTAGGAATCTTAACGCCGGAAACCTTATTTAATTCAGCTATAAGAGCGAAATCCTCAACTCCCTTATATTTATCGTCTATTGCGCCCATTACTGAAGTTGCGAATTTATAAGGACTTGCTGTGGATGCAATAACAGAAACTGTTTCATCCTTTGTATTTGCCTTATAATCATGATAAACTCTCGAAGCAACTGCTGTATGTGTATCCATAACATAATTATCATCCGTGAATACATTTTTAATTTCCTCTGCCACCTGATCTTCGCTTGCAAAACCACCGATAAAATCAGATAACAAAGCTTTCATTGAATCATCGATTTCATACTTACCTTCAGTTTTAAGAGCTTCCATAAGACCTTTATTCTTATCAGAATCCTCCCCTGCAATCATATAGATAAGTCTCTCAAGGTTACTTGAAATAAGAATATCCATTGAAGGTGATGTAGTAAGTATAAACTGACGGTTTCTGTCATAAACACCTGTATTAAAGAAATCAAAGAGAACCTTATTTTCATTTGATGCACAAATAAGCTTATTTACAGGAATACCAAGATTTTTAGCATAAAATGCAGCGAGTATATTACCGAAGTTTCCTGTCGGAACTACAAAGTTAACCTTATCTCCTGCCTTAATCTCATTATTCTTAAGTAAGTTAACATAAGAATAAACATAATAAACAACCTGAGGAACCAAACGTCCGATATTTATTGAGTTAGCTGATGAAAAACGATAGCCCTTTGCCTTAAGTTCCTCCTTAAGAGCTTCATTGTTAAACATTACCTTAACACCGGTCTGGGCATCATCGAAATTACCTGTAATACCTACAACGTGGGTATTTGCACCGGTCTGTGTAAGCATCTGCTTCTCCTGAACCTTTGAAACACCGCCCTTTGGATAAAATACAATAATTTCAGTTCCCGGAACATCAGCAAATCCGGCCATTGCAGCCTTACCTGTATCTCCTGATGTAGCTGTTAAAATAACAATCTTATCTTCGATTTTATTCTTCTTTGCAGAAGTAGTTAAAAGATGCGGAAGGATTGACAATGCCATATCCTTAAATGCTATTGTTGCACCGTGGAAAAGCTCTAAATAAAATACATCTCCAACCTTCTTAAGCTCACAAATATTTTCGGTATCAAATTTTGAATCATAAGCCTTGTTAATACAATTCTTTAATTCATCCTCTGTAAAATCATCCAAAAATAATTTCATTACCTCATAAGCAATTTCCTTATAGGATAATTTTGTAAGCTCCTCCAAAGATACGGAAAGCTTTGGAAGCTTCTCCGGAACATATAAACCACCGTCAGTTGCAAGGCCCTGTAAAATAGCCTCTGAAGCTGTTGCGGTATTATTGCTGTCCCTGGTACTCTTGTACATTAAACTCATAATATTTCCCTTTCTAATAGAACATCTTTATTATTTCAAGTCTTGCTCGCGAGACTTAGCGCGGGATTCGGGTCAGTGAAAACTTAAACATTTCAAACCGAATCCATATGAAATATAATTAGATTTAAATTTAAAGAAATAGAAAATGTATTATACTATTTCAATACATCTCTCATATCATATCTGCCCGGACCCTTGCCCTTTATAAACTTGGCAGCTGCGATGGAGCCTTTACCGAATATAGCCTTTGAATAAGCAGTATGTGTAATGGTAATTACTTCATCAATACCTGCAAAGATTACATCATGCTCTCCGACAATTGAACCGCCTCTTACAGCGGAAATACCAAGTTCCTTCTTATCTCTTGGCTTTGAAACCTGAGAACGGTCAAATACATATTCATATTGATTATCCATAGCTTCATTTATGCTATCGGCGAGTGCAAGTGCTGTTCCTGAAGGCGCATCCTTTTTTAGATTATGATGCTTTTCAACAATTTCAACATCAAATCCTTCAGGTGCAAGCTTTTTAACAACATCCTTCACAACATTTAATATAAGATTAACACCTACAGACATATTAGCGGATTTAACGATTGCAACCTCCTTGGAAGCCTCATCAATCTTATTTAAGTCCTCCTCTGTAAAGCCTGTAGAGCACTCAATTAAAGGTGTTTTGGTCTTAATAGCATAATCCAAAACAGAATCAAGAACCTTTGGTGAAGAAAAGTCAATGATTGCATCTGCATTTCCGGTAAATTCACTAATATTTGCAAATACCGGATATCCGCTTTTCTCTTCTGTATTTATATCCACACCTGCGATAATACAGGCCTCTTCATCAGCTGCAACAAGATTTGATATGGTCTGACCCATATGTCCGTTACAACCTACCATAATTATATTTGTCATTATTTTTACCCCTTAAAATACGATAATGTCTTATATTACAGTCTGTACATTAAAGCGGAGATTTTATTCACTTCGCTTTATGAAAAATAAAGTCCTTAATTAAACAGTTTTTAAACCTACTGCATTCATTTCTTTCTTAAGAAGTTCCTGATTAGCTGCTTCCATTTCAGTAAGAGGAAGTCTGAGTGAACCTGCATTGAAGCCTAACATATTCATTGCAGCCTTAACAGGAATAGGATTAACCTCAGAGAAAAGAGCCTTGATAAGAGGAAGATATTTAAGCTGTAATGCAGCAGCCTCCTTAACCTTTCCTTCCATCATAAGAGCTACCATATCATGTGTTTCCTTAGGAATAACATGTGAAAGCACCGAAATAACACCCTTTCCGCCAAGTGCCACGATAGGAACTATCTGATCATCGTTTCCGGAATATACATCTATATTACCGTCACAAAGAGCGAGAATCTCGGCAACCTGTGAAATATTTCCGCTTGCTTCCTTAACTGCAACGATATTATCTACATCCTTTACAAGAGAAGCTATGGTCTTAGGTGCGATATTAACACCTGTTCTTCCCTGAATATTATATAAAATTATAGGTAAATCAACTGCTTTTGCTACAGAAGTAAAATGAGCCTTAAGTCCGTTCTGTGTAGCCTTATTATAATAAGGTGATACCAACAAAAGACCGTCTGCGCCACATTTCTTAGCTTCCTGTGAAAGATATACAGCTGTTTCCGTACAATTAGAACCTGTACCGGCAACAACCGGAATTCTACCTTTAACCATAGAAACACATTGACGAATGGTCTCAATATGCTCCTCATGTGACATTGTAGAAGCTTCACCTGTAGTACCGCATACAATTATTGCATCAGTCTTGTTTTCAATCTGATTTTCAATAATTTTCTGCATCTCCTCATAATTTAAACTTCCATCCTGATTCATTGGTGTAATTAAAGCAACACCTGCTCCAGTAAAAATAGCCATAGCTTTTTTCCTCCTAAAATATATATAAATATAATAATTAAACTGTGGTATCTTTCTCAAGATTAATCTTGGAAATAACATCGGCAACATCATGAATTTCTTCGGGAAGTCTCTGCCCTGTTATTACCAAACGCCTGTAATTCCTTGTATTTATGAGCGAAATTATATCATCAATAGTAATAATTTCCAAATCAATTAAGCCAAGTACTTCATCCAAAACAAGGACATCACATTCCATAGAATTAATTACTTTTTTTGCAAAGTTAAACCCATTTAATATATTTAAAGTCTCTTCCTTCTGCTTTCCGGGCGTAAGCTCATCAAAGTTTTCTGTTTCCCTTTCAAAACTGAAAAGCTTTATTTGAGGCTCTAATTGGGCAAGAAATGAAAACTCATCCGTATCCTTTCCCTTTAAAAATTGAATTATAATGACGGAATATCCTTTACTTGCAGCCCTTATACATTGACCGACCGCAGCACTGGTCTTTCCCTGTCCCTTTCCGTAATACACCTGCACCACGGAATCATTTGAATTTTCCATTTATTATCCTTTCATACATCAGTTAAATTGACCGATTGAAAATTTCTATCAGAAAATATACACATTTACATAATCAAATCATTATGAGGTAAAACATTTCAAAGATTATCGCTTTAAAAAATAAACCCGTAAACAATTCATTAACGGCTTATTTTTCCGAATGAAGATTATCTCTGTAAAACATACATATTTCCTTGATCAATTCCTCCTGGTTAAATGTATCTGCTTTGTTCCTCAGAAAATAATCATTTAAAAGATCAGATAAGCTTAAAATCTCTTTATAAAACAAATCAAATGATGCTTTTAAGGAAGAAGGCAAATCATTTATATCACAATATTCAGAAAAATCATTATTATCAGAATATATAATAGCACTACTTGTCAAATAATCAAACAAAATATTCATAGACCTGTAAATAATGTAATTCACCATAAAGTTATCAATAACCCTTTTTAACTGTCCTTTAAGGTTATCTAAAGGGGATAATACATTTTTAGACTTAATATCTTTATATATATAACCGCAAATTTTAAGATATACATTATCCTTAGCGGATATAGCTCTTATATCACTACTAAGTCCGGGTCCGTCAGTCTCGTAATATTTGATGTTCTCATTCAATAAATAATGTATTACAACAGGGCACGATGCCGACATGGATAAGAATTTATTTCCAAAGAAAAGTCTCGGAAATTTCCTGCAGGTTAGAGGGAGATAATCCTCGCCCAGATTCCTCTGAATGTAGCAAAGCCCGTCTTCATCAAGCATAGAGCAATGAGTCCCGTCCCTATGTAAAATTATATATTCATCATTTTTTTTAATTATATTAGCTTTAAATTTTTTACTTACGGTTTTATAAATGTATTCATTTGAAATGTTATCTTTTGATGTAATATCACTCAAAAAATTTTCATTCGAAATGTTATCTTTTGTGATATCATTCAAAACATTTTCATTCGAAATATTATCTTTTATGATATCTTTCAAATTATTTTCATTTGAATCATTTTCATCAAAATACCCGTGTTTATTAAGGGTTTTATTATCAACCGTAATCTTCCAGCCGCTGCAACAATCGAGATAACAATCGCCGGCGACACATTTAAAACGTTTATATAATCCTAATATAATCATATTACATTAAAATATAACCTTGTTTCTGTGAGCAAAAAGCCTTGCACCACCGGTTATAATAGAAACTCCAAAACCAATACCTGTAACAATAAGTAAAATACCAAGTACAATATTTACAGTTCCTACTGATGTCATTGACTTATAAACCTTTTCCATTGAGTCCCCCTCCTCAAATATTTTATCATTTGAAAGTTTTTTGTCTTTTGCCATAATAAACCTCCACAAATAAATCATGGAATCAAAAAATAATATCATAAAAATCAAAATATTTCAATTTATTCTTATGGTAAACGATTATTTTGCTCCATAAATTTCATAATATTCATCAATCTTTTTTGCCATCTCATCGTCGATAAGCACCTTGCCGTCGATTTCCTTATTGTAAAGATATTCCTTTACTTCCTGCATATTAACAATAGATGCAGTTTTGAAGCCGTATGTCTCCTGGATTTCAAGAAGCGCAGTCTTATCGGAATTAAGGCCTTTTTCCATTCTGTTTAATGAAACGATCAAGCCCTTCACTTCAACCTTTGCCTGAGCACTGATTATAGGGAATGTTTCCTGGATCGATTTACCGGAGGTTGTTACATCCTCGATAATTACTACCCTGTCGCCATCCTTAAGCTTTGAACCAAGTAAAATACCCGTATCTCCGTGATCCTTAACTTCCTTTCTGTTAGAGCAATAACGGATTTCCTTTCCGTAAAGCTCACTGTAAGCCATAGAAACCGCAACGCTTAAAGGAATTCCCTTATATGCAGGTCCGAAAAGCACATCAAAGTCATCACCGTAATTATCATGAATTGCCTTTGCATAGTACTCTCCGAGCTTTCTAAGCTGTGAACCTGTGACATAAGCTCCCGCATTCATAAAAAACGGGGATTTTCTGCCACTTTTTAAAGTGAAATCACCAAATTTTAATGCATCGCAAGATACCATAAACTCTATAAATTCTTTCTTGTAATCTTCCATAACGACCTCCTGTAGATTTCTTTAAAATCATATATATATTTATAAAATTAAAATCCGAAATATAAAACCTTATAGCCCAAAATTTTATAATATTCCGATAATCTCATTAATATCATTAATTTTCTGACTAATTAAATAATCCTCTATTCCCTTAATAATTTCCCCGGTAATATGCGGATTATGGAAATTCATCGTACCAACTGAAACCATTGTGGCACCGGCCATCATAAATTCAATAGCATCCTCTGCGCATGCAATTCCGCCCATTCCAAGAACCGGAATATTTACTGCATGAGAAGCTTCATAAACCATCCTGAGTGCAACCGGTTTAATTGCAGGTCCCGAAAGACCACCTGTTTTATTCGCAAGGGCAAAGCTCTTTCTGTAAATGTCTATCTTCATTCCGGTAAGCGTATTTATAAGAGAAATCGCATCGGCACCACCTGCCTCGGCAGCCTTAGCCATCTCGGAAATACTGGTTACATTCGGCGAAAGTTTCATAATAACAGGCTTCTTAGCAATTGCCTTTATCTTACCTGTAATCTGCTCTACCATCTTAGGATCGGTACCAAAAGCAATACCACCGCTTTTCACATTCGGACATGAAATATTTATCTCGAACATCTGAACGGAAGTTTCATTCATCTTTTCAACTATTGCCAAATACTCATCTTCACTGTGTCCGCAAAGATTAGCAATGATATTTGTATCATATTCCTCAAGAAACTTTAAATCCCTCTCGATAAAAACATCCGCTCCCGGATTCTGAAGTCCGATAGCATTTAACATACCGGATGCAGTCTCAACAACTCTCGGTGTAGGATTTCCGGCCCACGGAACTATCGCAACCCCCTTGGTTGTTACCGCTCCAAGCTTATTTAAATCGGTAAATTCATAGAATTCCATACCCGAACCGAAGGTACCGGATGCAACAGTTACCGGATTCTTCATCTCGACACCGGCAAAATTAACCTTCATACTAACATTTGTATTATTTGACATATTAATTATCCTTGATTTATTCTCTATAGTTCAACAGCCCTGCATTCAAATACCGGACCATCCTTACAAACTCTCGCATTGTTTACATGGCTGTGATCATCAACCTCAGTGGTCTTGCATA
>JAILOA010000233.1 GCA_024691065.1 Lachnospiraceae bacterium
ATTAGTCAGGAATAATCATTATTATATAAGGCTTACAAAAGATTTAACCGCTAGCGACAGTGATTCTTATATAGAAATTCCTGATGGATCAAAACTGGATTTGGATTTGAACGGACATGTTTTAGACAGAGGAAATCCTGAAGCCGGTGAGGAAGGCGTAGCATTTTACAATAAGGGAAAGTTCATACTAAGCGACAGCAATCCGGATGCATCCCACAATCCACAGTTTACTTATGATGATCCAACTACGGATGAAGTAGAGGAAAATGTAGTAGACGGAGGTATAATTACCGGAGGAAACGGCGGTCCTTATGGAGGATGTATCTCAAATGAGAGTACATTAATTATTAATTCGGGTACATTTTACAAAAATAATGCTTATATGGGAGGAGCAATATACAATACCGGAGACTTAAATATAAACTATGCCGGGTTTTACGGCAATACTGCCGAGTATGGCGGGGCGCTGTATAGCACAATTGATTTTACGGTAAATGATGGCTGTTTTTATGGAAATAAGGCCGGTTTAGGTGGAGCAATCTACAATAAGGGAGCTATATTTACACAGGAAAATGCAACTATAAATAATAATTTCGCAAAAAAGGGTGGCGGTGTGTGTAATTCGGCAGATGCCACATATAATCTAAATGGCGGAACAATTACGGGGAATGTTGCCAAACTGGGCGGCGGTGTATACAATGTATCAAAATATAACAGTACTACAAATACAGGGAACCATACGGAAATAAATATAACTAACCAAAATAAGATTAATATTACCGGAAATAAGAGTGATACTGCAGATAATAACTTTTATTTGGAGACGGGAGAAATAATTAATTTTACAAAGGGCGAGAGTGATTGCAAGATAGGAATCTGCTCGGCAACTAAAAAGACACATAATATTACTTGTAATATTGATAATGCTGAAGATGCTGCTATTATTTCGAAGTATTTTTCCTCTGATGATGAAAGATTCGCAGTAAAAGTAAGCAATAATAATCTGACTCTTGCTATAAGAGATAATTGGTCTACAACAGATGACGGCTTTAATTATTTTGTTTCAAATGATGGAAAATCCATAACAATAAAGGGATATGAAGGAAAAGAAACCAATATAACCATTCCGAACGAGATAGACGGTATACCGGTAACTACAATAGGTGCAAGGGCATTTGAAAATAACAGTGATTTAGAAAAGGTTAAGTTCGGAAGCAACATAACAACCATAGGAGATGAAGCATTTAATTATTGCGAGAATCTTACTGATTTGGAATTGCCTGAAAATCTGGTGACTATCGGGGAATCGGCATTCTTTATGTGTGGAAAAATCGAAACATTGAATATTCCTCAATATGTTACAACCATAGGAAAAAAAGCATTTTGTGGATGTACGAATATCACATCCATAGAGGTGGATTTTAAAAATAAGTCTCTGGATAGCAGAAATGAATGCAATGCAATAATAGATACTGAAAATGACATTTTGATTCAGGGTTGCAATAATACGGTTATTCCGGAAGGAATAAAGGAAATCGGTCCGTATGCATTCTTTTCATGTACCTTCAATGAAATCAATATTCCTGACGGAGTGGAAAGCATCGGAGATTATGCATTTTACAGGTGTTCATATATAAAAGAAGTTGTATTTCCGGAAGGGCTTATAAGCATCGGGAAGGAGGCTTTTTCTTCCGCTTCAAATCTGGAAAAAGTTGTATTCCCGAAGAGTATAGAGTACATCGGAGGAAATGCATTTCTTAGAACCGCGTGGTATGGAAAAATTTACACAAACGAGGAATTAATCATTGTTAATAACATATTGATGGAAGGAAAAATGGTTAAGGGCGACGTTGTAATTCCATATGGGGTAACAAAAATTTCCGACAATGCATTTGAATCAAATCAAGATATTACAAGCATTAAATTCCAGTCCAGGGAAGAGGCTATGGCAGTGAGCAGCGGTGCAGTCGAATCCATAGAGGAACCGGTAGAAATCAGCATAGGAAACAAAACATTTTACAATTGTAAAAACCTTAAAAGTATTGAAATGCCTGAAAATGTAATCGCCATAGGTGACTCTGCGTTTGAAAATTGTTCAGGGTTGAAATCAATTATTATACCGAAAAATGTAAGTAAGATAGGTTGTGGTATATTTGCAGGTTGTAACGGATTGGAAGAAATAAAGGTTGATTCGGATAATAAATATTTTAACAGTGGAGATAATGCTAATGCATTAATTGAAACTGCCACAAAAACACTTATTTCAGGGTGCAAAAACACAAAGGTACCTAATGATATTAAAATTATAGGGAAAAATGCATTCTATGCTATATCGGATTTAGTTGAAATATCGATACCTAAGAGTGTAGAAAGCATAGGAACCAATGCATTTTACGAAACTATATGGCTTGATAATAAACGTAGTGAAAATCCTTTGGTTATTGTAAATGATTTCTTGATCGATGGTATGAAAACTTCAGGAGATGTAGTAATTCCTGATGGAGTTACTACCATAATGCAAGGGGCTTTTGTTAGCAATTTTGATATTGAAAGTGTTGAAATTCCTTCGAGTGTAACAACTATAGGAGAGGGGGCATTTTTCAATTGTACGGAACTGGAAACAGTTTTGATTCCTAAGAGTGTTACAAGCATAGAAGACGACGCATTTGGCAAAAGTGATGTAGTTATATTTGTAACTACCGAAGGTTCTTATGCAGAAACCTATGCAAAGGAAAATGGAATATTTTATGTTACTTATCCGGACCCTGATGCGCCTAAGGAAACCGAGGAACCGGAAGAAAGTGGAGAGCCTGAAGTCACGTCGGGACCTGCTGTAATCGAAAGTGAGGAACCTGTTGCGGATGAAAGTGCATCTCCTGAGGCAAGTGATGCTCCGGATTTCAGCATTGCTCCTTCGGAAAGCAATGTACCGGACGAGTCAAATGCTCCGGATAATAGTGCAAATCCTGCAGAGTCAGGAGAACCGGGAACAGAAATAAGTGCAAATCCTGTAGAGTCAGGAGAACCTGGAGCAGAGACAAGTGCGAACCCTTCCGAAAGTGGAAATCCTGCAGAGTCAGGAGAGCCGGGAACAGAGACAAGTGCGAACCCTTCTGAAAGTGGAAATCCTGCAGAGTCAGGAGAGCCGGGAACGGACGAAAGTGCAAATCCTGAAGAGTCAAATAAACCGGGGGCAGACGAAAGCGCAAATCCGGCAGAGAGCAAAGAGCCGGGGGCAGACGAAAGCGCAAATCCTTCCGAAAGCGCAAATCCGGTAGAGCCGGGGGCAGAGACAAGCGCAAATCCTTCCGGAAACTCAAATCCAAGTGCGAGTACAGCTCCGGGAGCAAATGTAAATCCGGGCAATGCATCGAATGCAGCCTCAACTTCGGCTGTTGAAAATCCAACTGCCACATCAGCAACTAATGCAGAAAAGCCGGATAAGGTAGTTATAAAATCCATTAAGAAAAAAGGTAAGAAAGTGACCGTGAAATGGAAGAAGGTTACGGGAGCGGATGGCTATCAGTTGCAATATGCCAAGAATAAGAGCTTCAAGGGCAAGAAAGCCGGAGTTATATCCAAGACTACCGGCAAGGTGAAGTTGACTATTAATTTGAAGAAGTTTGAAGGGAAGAAATGCTTTGTAAGGGTGAGAGCTTATAAAACGGTGGATGGAAAGAAGGTTTGGGGAGTCTGGTCGAAGAAGAAAATTTTGAAAAATTGACATTTTATTACCAAGATTTCAGATAGTAACGCTTCAGACCATAAATAAAAAATGCGAGGGATTTTCCCTCGCATTTTTTTATAGTGCTCTTGCTTTCGGCTTCGGGGTGTTGTGTATCTGCCTCGGCGCCACCTTTTTTGGTTCAGGTTTATGTTCAGCTATTTTTCTTTTCATTATCTCTTTTTCAGCTACTTCTTCGCGGGTTGGTGAATCCTCGAGGTATGTGGAGATGGCCGCAAGTTTAGTCTTATCTTCAAGGGCTCTCGCTACATTTTTAGGATCAACATATTTGTTTTTATCTGATTTGCACTTTAGCGAATTCTTAAAAGCAGGTGATTTAAGGAGGTCCTGAGCGATGGACTCGATTGAGAAGAAGTGGTTGATATCCTTGTTTGTGTGGATATTGGTTGTGCGCCCTTCGTTTTTCAGCTGCTCTTCGTAAATCTTGCCGGCAGCGGCGTATGCCACATCTTCAAAATATCGTTCCCTGCTTTTATATGTATCATTCTTCAGACGTTCAATGGCAATGGTCGGAGAATTTTTGTTAAAATCCTGGCTGATACTGTCTTTCTTTTTACTTGAACGTGCAGATTTGTTAGCATCATATTCATTACTCAATGAATCCTGGGAATCATAATTCAAATAACTCTTGGAATATCTGAATCTTGCACTATGTGGGGATTTATGTAAGTTTGTATTTCTCTTTTTATAAATTCTTCCGGACGAGCCATTGCTCTTGATATCCTGGGACCTCTGCGACTGGTTTATGGCATTATTGCTATAAATGTTCTTTGATCCCTTGGCGACATCCACCTTATCGACCTCTCTATAATTTGCGGTTTTCTCGGTAGCTCTCTTTTTCTTTATATATTCATTATACATAGAAGCTATCTGCTTTGCATTTGCACCATTGTTCTTGCTCATAACATTCGCCTCCTTGCGGCACCTAAGTTATGGAGAGGTAGACATACTCTATAATTCAGGTACTCGAGATTTTATTATTCGTTTATGCAGATATCGATATAATTGTCCGGGACAGACCACTATATTTGGATTTGCGGTTTT
>JAILOA010000269.1 GCA_024691065.1 Lachnospiraceae bacterium
TTCGCAAAGATAAAACAAAAAAGGTGCAGAGCATTATGTCCATATTGAACATATACTCTGCACCTTGTTTCAATCTACGTGAATAAAAGCTTTATTAAATTATTACTTCACCTTCACGCTCTTCACCTTGCTCCACTTTCCTAACACTTTCTTGCCATCGAC
This sequence comes from Lachnospiraceae bacterium, assembly GCA_024691065.1. Taxonomy (GTDB): domain Bacteria; phylum Bacillota; class Clostridia; order Lachnospirales; family Lachnospiraceae; genus JAEEJA01. Next base: position 163 of record JAILOA010000269.1, read on the forward strand.
TTCCTTGTAGGCTCTGACGCGTACGAAAAGCTTCTTACCGGTGATTTTCTTGAGTTTCAATGTAATCTTTTTCTTATTGGTTGTCTTTACTTTCTTGCCTTTGAATTTCTTATTAAAGGAATATTTCACCTTGTAACCATTGGCTCCTGCTATCTTTTTCCACTTCACAACAACGGCTTTTGCTCCTTTTTTCTTAATTGACTTGATCACTACCTTGCCCGGCTTGTCTGCGTTGGTTTCGGTAGATGTTGTCTGTGAACCTGCAGTTGCTGCAGCATTTGTTACTGCTGATGAAGTGGCTGATTTGACTCCTGAAGCATTACCGGAATTACCTCCGGTGCCATTTCCTGAATTCCCCGAATTAGACGAGCCGCCCGAATTACCACCTGAGTTGTCTCCGGAATTAGATGAGCCGCCCGAATTATCACCTGAGTTGTCTCCGGAATTAGACGAGTCACCCGAATTATCACCTGAGTTATCTCCGGAATTAGACGAGTCACCCGAATTATCACCTGAGTTGTCTCCGGAATTAGATGATCCACCGGAGTTATCTCCGGAATTATCGCCCGATGAATTTCCACCATTATCCAACTTCTCTATGTTTTCAACTTCAATTGTCTGTGTCTTAAATAATGAATTCTTAAATGTTGCGGTGTATGTGGTTACTCCCATTTCTTCGGTTGTGGCTTCCTTTGTAACCTTTGAAGTAATCTCCGCTTCCTCGGTTACTGTATGCCCGTCACAGGATTCATCACAATTTTCTCTCTGACATTCTACCGTAGCCACGCAGGAGCTGTAGTCCTCGCTCCAGGTGTAAACCGGTTCACCGTAATCATGCCCGGTTCCATGAATCACCCAGGAATCCTCGGCAATTTCTGTCTTTCCTTCGGCATCCGCATAGAACTTACCACAATCTGCACAATAATAATACTCGGTATTTCCGTCTACACAAGTTGCCTCTGTGGCTTCAACCTTATACAAACCATATCTATGTATACATTCCTCTCTTATAATGGTTACTTCTACCGTTTCTATCTCATAGCTACCTGCATCTTCTCCTATATATACAGCCATTGCTTTTACAGGTGTACCCACCAAAAGATCGACATCGCTGTACTCATCAGCCCATTTCCAGGAGTTAGATTCAATCGTCACGTCCGAAACCTTCCTGCATATATAATTTACTTCCCATGTAGTCTTCGGACTGTCCGGAGCCACACCGGAAGCCTTTGAAATAGCATATTCCAGGCTGATTGTCTTGCCGCCCCATGTTATCTGGGCTACATAATCTCCAACGTTCACAGGTGCTCCCTCCATTGAGAGTACGGTCGAAACATATCCTTCGTCCTTTACGGCTTCATCATATACTTTCTTTTCAAAATAATATGCTTCAGGCTTATCGGCCAGGTTTTTAATTTTCTTATCAGGATAGCCTTCTATGCTAACCTCCTTCGCCTCGCCATCATATACCAGGTTTTCAGGCTTAACCATTCTTACAACAATTGGATTATCCTTATAGCCACCCGGACAATCGTAATCGCCCTCACAAACCGCAATTATTGCACCTCCGCCGGACAAACCATCATCTAAATCTCCACCGGATACATCACCTGCACTTCCGCCGGATTCACCATCCGACGAACCATCTGTTGCACTTCCACTAGACGAATCATCTGCACTTCCGCTAATACTATACACAAACTTATGAACGTGCTTAGCAATAGTCAAATTAAAATCGTCGTCCGATGCATTTTCAGAAACTGCATAATCTTCGTCATCCGAGATAAAACACTTCTTCAAAAGCTTTGCTGTCTCCTGATCCTCGATTCCTTCGGTAAATACATAAGGTGTGACGATACCGTCTACAAGACTTACCCCTATCATTGCATCTTCAGAGAGAGGACCGACCTCAATCTTCGTGCCATCCTCGAGGTAAACATTGCTAGCCATCTGATTCCCGGAAGTATAGCCGGACTCGTCATCCCCGAACTCCCCGGAAGCATCGCCGGACTCATCATTCCCGAACTCCCCGAAAGCATCGCCGAACTCATCATCCCCGGACTCCCCAGAAGCATCGCCGGACTCATCATCCCCGGACTCCCCTAAGGTATTCCCCGTTACCACTGCGCTACCGGAAACCACGTACCTGTCGTTTTCACGGCAATATACGCCGCCACCGTTTTCTGTGGCCGAATTACCGCTTATCGTTCCACCATTATGGGCAAATACATTGCTGTTAAATACGCCACCGCCATACAGGGCCGTATTCTTTCTTATGCTTCCTTCATCCAGCGTAAATGTAACGCCCACATGATTATACACGCCGCCGCCATATTTTACAGCCGCATTCCCGCTTATATTTCCTCCGCTCTGCGTAAATACAGAGTAGGAATGATTATGCACGCCACCGCCATTATTCTTAGCTGTGTTACCATTTATGTTTCCGCCTGTTTTGGTAAATGTTACGGCATCGTTGTTGTACACGCCGCCACCATTATTCTTGGCTGTGTTATCATTTATGTCTCCATCGCTTTGGGTAAATACCGTGTTCTCGTTGTTATACACGCCACCGCCATTATTCTTGGCTGTATTATCATTTATGTCTCCATCGCTTTGGGTAAATACCGTGTTCTCGTTGTTATACACGCCACCGCCATTGTTCGCGGCCATGTTCCCGCTTATATTTCCACCGCTCTGAGTAAATGTTTTGTCATTATAAAAACCGGCACCATTTTTTGAAACAATGTTCCCGCTTATGTTTCCGTCATTCATATTAAATATATCGATATTGTAAACACCGCCGGCCTCTTCTGCATTGTTTTTGTTTATATTTCCTCCGTTCTGATTAAATGTACCGTAATTATAGACGCCACCGCCCACAGGCGCTGCATTTTCATTTATATCACCTTTCGTTTGCTCAAATATTGAGCCCATTTGATTGTACACTCCTCCTCCGCTTTCCTCGGAAGAATTCATGTATATACTTCCACCATTTTGAGTATATCTATTAGCATTAAAAACTCCACCACCGCTAACCTTACTCTTATTTTCACTTATGATGCCACCGTTTTGAGTATAAGTATCCGTATTGTGAACTCCTCCACCCCCATATTCGCTCTCATTTTCACTTATGCTACCACCGCTTTGGGTATAAGTTTCGGTGTTATACACTCCGCCTCCGTATACAGCTTCATTATTCGTTACATTTCCTCCTGATTGGGTAAATGTAGATCTGTTGTCCACTCCTCCGCCATACAATTCGGAAAAATTGCCGGTTATCTCGCCGTCGCTGAGAGTAAATGTTCCTACATTTAACACTCCGCCTCCGTATTTTTTGCCCTTGTTATAGCTTATGATTCCTCCGCTTTGGGTAAATGTAGCAGGCGTATAGTTATAAACGGCTGTATTTGGATCAGAGTTATAAACTCCGGCTCCGCCATATTTTTCCGATACATTGCAACTTATTAATCCGTCCATCAGCTCATAGTTTTCAGTATTGTAAACTCCCGCTCCACCATCAGTTTGAGCTGTATTTCCGCATATATTTCCGCCATTTTGGGTAAATGTACCTTCGTTATATACACCGCCGCCATAATAACTTGTGACTGTATTGCCGACTATGGTTCCACCAAGCATGTTGACACTTCTTTCATTGTAAATACCTGCGCCTTCTTTTGCAATTCCGCCTGTGATTACTCCTCCGTTTACAGTAATTGCTTCTTCTGAAACCGGGTTTGTATAGGTGATTTCCGGTTCATGAGTGGCATCGGGTGCACTATCAAGAATTGTCAGATTACCATTATTATTAATTACACTTCTTTTTAGTCCTATTACAGCTAAATTTGCATTAAGAATGTGTCCATTTAAATCTATACATGCAATTGTACCTGATGGAACGACGAGATCACTATCACCGGTACCTCTGACCAAATCGGTTGTGAGCTTTGCTCCTTCGCCTTTTTTAAGGGCTGTAACAAGATCTGCCCAGGTCGATACATCTGTAGTGTATGCGCTTCTGATAATATCTACTTCCACACTGGTGATTTCATAACTGTCCTTATCATCGCCGTTGTATTCAGCTATGGCTGTGGTAACTTCCGCCGGTTTCAGGCTCAAGGAACGGGTACTAAGGCTCCATTGCCATGAAGGGCATGCATCAAGTACGGTTGTATCACTTACATAATTACAACTAAATGGCACTTCATAACCGGTGTCAGGGACATTAGGAGGATACTGCGCCGTAGCCTCCATCGCACCTGTTGTCATGCTTGTAGACGTAGCCTCCATCGCACCTGCCGTCCTGCTTGTATCAAATACAGGTAGCATTCCAAAAAACATGGCAAGTGATAATGTGCCGGCCATAATTACTTTCATACACTTCTTAAGGCTTGATATTTTTTTGTGATTTTCACCATTAAGTTTATTATATAATGTATGCGCTATTTTTTCTGGTATCATATTTTTCTTCCTCTCTATTTGAATGCATCGGGCCGCTCGGCCTTCTACGCTATGTCAATCTCGCCTAGACCCTCTCCGACATTGCATCGCTCCGGACTTCTCCGTTGCTACATCGCACTGACCTTCTCTAGTTTTGCATCGGGCCACGCGGCCTTCTACGCTATGTCAATCTCGCGATCCTTCTTCGACATTGCATCGCTCCGGACTTCTCCGTTGTTGTATCGCTCTGACCTTCTCTAGTTTTGCATCGGGCCACGCGGCCTTCTACGCTATGTCAATCTCGCTATTCTTCTTCATCTAATTACACCTTCAGCTTCTTCACCTTGCTCCAGGCGCCGAATACCTTCTTGCCATCAACCTCCTTGTAGGCTCTCACGCTTACAAACAGTTTTTTGCCGGCAAATTTCTTAAAGGTAAGAGTGATTTTTTTCTTAGTTGAAGACTTAACCTTCTTACCCTTGAACTTTTTATTAAATGCATATTTCACCTTGTAGCCCTTTGCGCCTGCTACCTTCTTCCATTTTACAATAACTTTCTTGCCTTTTTTCTTAATGGATTTTATCTTTACCTTACCCGGTTTATCAGCATTTGTATCCGAAGCTGTGGTCTGTGTCGATGCATTTACCGAGGCAGTTGTAACAGCTGATGATGTAGCTGACTTAGCACCTGCCGGCTGTCCGCTTGCTGAAGGATTTGCACTGCCGTCCGGATTTGCATTTCCGGAAGAATTATCGCCCGGATTGCTGCTCTCGCTTGGACTTGCACTTGAATCCGCAGGATTCCCGCTGGTCGCAGGCTCTGCACTGGCATCCGGCTCACCGCTTTCCGAAGGCTCACCACTTTCCGAAGGCTCTCCGCTTTCCGAAGGCTCTCCGCTTTCCGAAGGCTCACCACTTTCCGAAGGCTCACCACTTTCCGAAGGCTCTCCGCTTTCCGAAGGCTCTCCGCTTTCCGAAGGCTCTCCGCTTTCCGAAGGCTCTCCGCTTTCCGAAGGCTCACCACTTGCGTCCGGTTCGCTACTGCCCGAAGGCTCTATATCTTCTTCACCTATCTTCGGAATATTCTCCACTTCAATTGTCTGTGTCTCAAATAATGAATTTTCAAAACTAGCGGTATATGTTGTAACACCCATTTTATCGGCTGTTGCTTCCCTTGTAATCTCGGAAGTTACCACACCGTTCTCTGTTATCGTATGGCCTTCACAGGATTTATCACAATCAGCCTTTGTACATTCTGCTATGGCAGTACAGGAGCTATAATCCTTACTCCACGCATAAAGAGGCTCCCCATATTCATGACCGGAACCCGGAATCACCCATGATTCTCCGGTAAGTTCTACGTTTCCCTTTGCATCGGCAAAACATTTTCCGCAAATAGGGCAATAATAATACTCAATGTTTCCATCTACGCAGTCAGCCGCCTTAGCCTCAACCTTAATCAAACCATTTTCATGTGTGCAATCAAGCCTGGTAATGCTGACTTCCACAGTTGAAGTCTCATAACTATCCGCGTCAGCTCCCTTATATACGGCACTAACCTTAACAGCTTCTCCGACTGTAAGCTCTGTATCCTTACACTCATCGGTCCATTTCCATTTGCCAAGATTAATCGGGGCATCCGATACCTTCTTACATTTGTAATCCACCTCATATGAAGATTGCGGGGTGTCCGGCGCCATCAATCCCTTCTCAATACTGTATTCGTGGCTGATGGTAAGACCTCCCAGTGTCAACTGCGCCACATACTCTCCGACAGCTGACGGAGCCTCATCCAGCGCCAATTCCACCGCCACATAGCCATCGGCAGCTGACGAATCTTCATCCAACGCCGATTCGTCTACCACATCTCCATCGGTAGCTGACGGAGCCTCATTCGACACCGATTCATCTGCCGCATCTCCATCGGCCTTCGCTGCATTTTCATATGTTTCCTTATCAAAATAATAAACCTTAGGTTTCTTTTCCAAATTGTCAACCAGATTATTTGGATAACCACTTATGCTTATTATCTTGGCCTCGCCGTCATACCTAAGATCCTCGGGCTCGACCAAACTAACCTTAATAGGATTCTCTTTATAATCATTTGGGCAATCATATTCACCCGTACACTGTGCAACTATTGCACCCCGGCTTACGCTATATGTAAACTCGTGGGGGTGAGACGCAATAATCAGATTATAATCGCCGTCCACTACATTTTGGGAAACAGTATAGTCTTCATCATCGGAAGTGAAACATTGTTTCAAGCGATTCGCTGTGCTTTTATCATTAATATTTTCCGTAAAAATATAAGGAATGCCGTATTCTTCATCCGTCTTTATACCCATTTTCGCATCTTCGGTCAATTCCTTGATCTTTATCTTTGCACCTCCCATTAAATATATGTTATCCTTTTTACTGTCGGAAATATCAAAGTGATTTCCCGTTACTACAGGACTTCCCAAAACATAATTTTGGGAGTATAGTTCACAAAATACGCCTGAACCTTCCGAGGTCGTTACATTTTCAATAATGCTTCCACCTTCCAGATTAAATTCACTTTTATTATATACTCCTCCGCCTTCTTTGGCACTGTTTTCACTTATGGTTCCTCCGGTTTGAGAGAGCATATTAAAGTTAAATATTCCTCCTCCGAATCGAGATGCGGTATTTTTACTTATGGCACCTCCACTAACCACAGTTCTGCCATTATAATTATACAATCCGCCACCATCATACATAGCTCTGTTTTCATTTATTAAACCACCATTCTGTAAGACATTTCCACTATTCACATATATTCCGCCACCATATAAAGACTTATTATTGTAAATGCGACCTTCGTTTATTGTCGTACTTCCACTTACATTATATAAGCCACCACCCATATTTTCACAAAAATTACCGGATATACAACCTCCATTTTGGGTAAATGACAATCTATTAGCTACTCCGCCGCCATATTCCGGGGAATTATTGTCAGTTATATCCCCATCTTCCATGATAAATGTATTTCTATTGTATACTCCGCCACCATAATTAGCAGAATTACTACATATTTTTCCTCCCTTTTGGATAAATGTACCGAAATTATATACTCCACCGCCAGCTAACATTACAATACCATCATCTTCCGATGTATTAACATAATTACCACCTATGGTACCTCCGGCCAGTGTATATTCACCGCTATTATATACACCACCTCCACTTCGTGTAGATTCATTCTTAATTATGTTTCCGGCCTCCTGTATAATGGTTCCTTCATTAAAAATAGCCCCGCCGTTTTCATGATATCCACCTGTGATTATTCCACCACTCAAAGTTATCTTTGATGAAATTGAATAGTCATCTGAATGCAAAATTGTAGGATTACTATCTATGATTGTCAGGGTTCCTTTATTGTAAATAGCTCTTTCTTTATCAGATGCACTGCCGTTAGCATTTAAAACATGACCGTTTAAATCTATAGTTACCTCAGTTCCATAAGCAATATTTATCGTCCCTTCATTGCCTTGTCTGGTAATGTTGGCAGTAAGCTTTAACGTAGACTCAGTATTTATGAGGGAGGCTAAGGATGCCCAGCTGGTTACTTCAACAACAGATGACTCTGCACTCTCTTTCGTACTTTCGCTTGTGCCCGCGCCTACACCCAGGCTCGCACCCGCGTCACCTACACCCGAGTCAACTCCTGCATCCTGGCCAGCGCCCGCGCTTACGCTAGCATCTGCATCTACCGGCACCACGCCGAAAGTCATGGCAAGCGACAAAACAGAAGCTATACAGATTTTCAGGCTCCTTCGAGGGCTTAATTTTTTCCCTTGGAATAGAGGACTTTGTTTTCTAAATTGAGTGCTTGATTGTCTTCCTTGAATACTCGATTGCCTCGATTGAGTACTATTCTTTTTTTGGAATAAATGTTGAAATTTCCATTCTTTCATGATTATGTCTCCTTCTCTGCTTCATGATAATTACTAGAATACAATTACATTTGTGTTTTTTTGGGGTGGGTGTTAAGCAACATAAAAAATCTAACCTAATCTTAACATAATTATTTTTAACATAAAGTGACTAACAGACACTTCTTTCTGAAAATTTGGGGTTACGCTGGGAAAGGGAAAATCGTCGTTTTCTTAGCAACTGAAAAATTGGGGTTGCGCTGGGAAACTATTAATTGGGGTTGCGCTGGGAAACTATTAATTGGGGTTGCGCCCGGAATTATTGCTTTTTTCGTGAATTGAAATTTCCTAAAAGCAAGAAGAGCAATAATTTCAAGGTTTTCGCCCGGAATTATTGCTTTTTTTGGCAACTGAAATTATCTGAAAATTTGAAAGGCAATAATATCAGGGGTTTCGCCCGGAATTATTGCTTTTTCTGGCATCTGAAAACTTAAACTACTACCCATGTCAAGGACAAGTTGGAGAAATTTTATCCCACTTTCCAAGCATGTCAATTGGGTA
>JAILOA010000276.1 GCA_024691065.1 Lachnospiraceae bacterium
GTTTGAGGAGTGTAAAAAGTTGGTGCTTAGAGCGACAGCGCCGTTGGGCAGTAAATATACCGATATTGTAAAAAGCGGATTTGAGAATCGCTGGATTGATGTTTATCCGAATAAGGGAAAGAGGAGTGGTGCATTTTCTTCAGGAACCTATGATTCCAACCCGATTATACTTAGCAATTACATGGGTGTATTGGATTCGGTTTCTACAATCGCCCATGAGATGGGGCATAGTATGCACTCATGGTTTTCGAATCATACCCAGCAGCCTCAAAATGCTGAATATACTATATTTGTGGCAGAAGTTGCATCAACGGTTAATGAGATTCTCTTGATTGAAATGCTTCTAAAGGACAATGAGGAGATAATGCAGGAAATGAAAGAGAAGAAAGAGAGTGGGCAGGAACCTGAGATAGACGATTTTTCGCTTCTTATGGCCAGATTTTCTCTTTTGAATCATTATTTGGAGAGCTTCAAGGGAACTGTGTTCAGACAGACCATGTTTGCCGAGTTTGAGAAGAAGGCTCATGACAAGGCAGAGCAGGGCGAAGCATTAAATGCAACGGTCTTTAATGACATTTACAAAGAGCTTATCAAGGATTATTTTGGCCCTGAACTTGTGATAGATGATGAGGTTCAGTACGAATGGGCGAGAATACCACATTTTTACAGTCCGTTCTATGTATATAAATATGCAACCAGCTATGCGGCTTCGGTTGCAATTGCCGATGGAATCCTGAATGGTGGACAGGAGAATGTTGATAATTATCTTAAGTTCCTTACGCTCGGTGGCTCCTTAGATCCGCTCGATGAATTAAAGGTTGCCGGTGTTGACTGGAGCACGAAAGGGCCAATGGACAAGGCATTAGAGAGATTTGGAGAAATTTTAAATGATGCGTGTGATGTTTATGACAGACTTATGGGTGTGAAAATCAAATTCTGATGTATAGGACGAAAACATATATTTTATAAAAGTTTTATATAAGTTTTTATAGACTTTATGGTTGTTTTATGGTAAAAATGTTATATGACTTGATGCATAAACAGAGGGAAGTTGTCTTTATATGTAAGTGAAAGCTATTTAATACAATGAGGCAGACTTAAATGTAATGTGAAAGGCGTAAAACAGGATATGGAGCGGCTTTTCGTTCATTGTCAGGGAGCGAATTGCGAATGCTTGTTTTACTCAATATTACTGAATGTTTTTACAATAATTAGGGGGTCAATGATGGATAAAATATTGGTTGCTTATTTTAGTGCCAGTGGCGTGACAAAGAAACTTGCTGAGAAAATAGCCAATGTTATTAATGGGGATTTATATGAAATTGTTCCGGAAGAGCCTTATACAAGTGAGGATCTTGATTGGGAGAATAAAAACAGCAGAAGTACACTTGAAATGAATGACAGATCTATCCGTCCGGCAATTAAAGAAAAAGTAAAAGGAATGGAAGATTATGATGTTATCTATTTGGGATTTCCGATATGGTGGTATCGTGAACCTTCAATAATCGATACATTTATGGAATCATATTCTTTTACCGGAAAGAAAATAGTTCCGTTTGTGACTTCGGGAGGAAGTGGCCTTGGCATAGCAGGCAGGAATATCCAGGATTTGGCAAGTGGTTCACTTGTTCTCGGCGGAGAAAGATTCGAGGCGGATGTTACCGAAGAGGAATTAAAGACGTGGGCTTTGAAATGGCTTTAATATAACGCAGGTCTAGATAATATATAATATTCAAATATTTACGGAGGAAAAAAATGTTATTAGAAGAGTTAAGACAAAAGGTTGTTGATTATGGAAATCAGTTAATTTCATCCGGACTTACAGTAGGTACTGCCGGAAATATCAGTATGTTTGATCCTGAGACCGGATATATGGTAATAAGTCCATCAGGTATCCCTTATGCTAAGACAACAGCAGAGGACGTTGTAGTTATGGATCTTAAGGGAAATATCATAGAAAGCGACCGTAAACCATCAAGTGAAAATGGCTTGCACGCTGCATTTTATTTGGAGAAGCCTGAGGCTCGTGCGGTAGTACATGCGCATTCAATGTATTGTACAACTCTTGCATGTGCCGGTATCGATTTGCAGGCAACACATTATGCAATTGCTGATGCAGGAGTCGCTACATTACCTACGATTCCTTACGCAACTTACGGAACTCCTGAGCTTGCTGAGTTAGTTCGTGAAGAACTTCGTGAATCCGATAGCAAGGCATTTCTTATGGCTAATCACGGAATGGTTGCTTACGGCGATTCCCTGGAGAAAGCATTTGCAATGGCAATGACCGCTGAGTGGTGTGCACAGGTTCAGTGGCGCGCAATGGCAATCTCAGTTCCTAATATTCTTACCGATGAGCAGATGGACGAGGTTATAGAGCATTACAAGACCTACGGCCAGGCAAAGACTGATGACAAGTCATCACAGGGATATTTTGGATAATGTAAATAATGTCTGATTTATAAAAGTTATCAGAAATTTTTGGATAGTTATAATCAATAATTGATTTATAAAAGGTCGATGGAATAATTCGGAAAATAAACAATTATATAAAAAAATGTACCGGCTTACAGGTGCCAGATTGTATCTGATACTTGTAGGCCGGTATTTTTTTAATTCACTTTTTTGATTTTGTTTTTTGTTTTTCACATATCATATAATCCTATAGTAGGATTTTGGTATTATATGATTTTTCTGATTTTCTAGATATATATAATTCTATTATAGGATTTTGATATTATATGATTTTTTGCTTAGTATCTTTATTGCGAGTGTAATTGATTTTGAGTTGCTTTGTTGATTATTTATTAGCAAGCTTACCTTTTTTTCAATTTATTTGGGATTGGAAGCTGGGATAGAATGATTGCGAAAAATACAATTGAGCATCCCAGAGTTTCTCTTGGAGTTAGATATTCATGCAATAAAAGCGCCGAGGATATAACCGCAAATACCGATTCTGTAGATAAAATGAGTGATGCAATGGTGGCCTCGGTATATTTTTGACCTATAATCTGCAAGGTATAGGCGATGCCACAACTCATAATACCCGAATAAAGCAGCGGCTTGTAAGCTGACAATATATCAGCAACTACAGGTGTTTCAAAAATAAACATAAGAATAATTGATATGATTCCACCTACGAAAAATTGTAAGCAGGAGAGGAGCACACCGTCGACCTCCTGTGCAAATTTTTCTATATACAGGATGTGCACCCCATAGAAAAATGCGCATATCAAGGCAAGTATATCACCCTTATTGATTTCTTCGATTTGGCCTTGTTTTATGGTTATAAAATAAAGACCTATGAAACCAAGGATTACACAAAGCCAGGTAAGAAACGGAATCTTTTTTTTCAGAAAAATACCGATAATCGGTACAAAGAATATGTACAATGCATTTATAAAAGCTATCTTTCCTGCGGTTGAATAGTAAAATGCAAATTGCTGAAAGTTGCTTGCGAGACAGAATGCAATGCCCAGTATAAAACCGTATTTGAGAGCTTTTTTGCTGAAGATACCGTTAGTAGTGTTGTTTCTGTTATCGGATGCCTGCGAGTCTGTCCTGTTTTGTTTGATGTCGGATGCTTTCGAGTCTGTCCTGTTTTGTTTGATGTCGGATTCTTTCGAGCCTTTACCGGCATTTTCACCGGCAGAAACTTTCTTTGCTTTATGATTTCGTATAAGTACCACCGGTAGCAGGAAAAGCGCACCCATAATGGTCCTTACGCCATTATATGTAAATGCATCGACCTTTTCCATTCCGACGCTTTGAGCTACGAATGAAGCTCCCCAGATAATCGCAGCGGTAAATAATATAAGTACCCCCTTAAGGCTTGTGTTACCTTTCTTTTCCATAATGTATTACATATCCTTTCCGGATAAAATGCTATAGTAAAATTGTGTTATAAAAAATTACGCAAGAAACATTTTATAAATTGTTTTATTGGATGTCAAGAAAAAGGCTTATTTAATTTTAAATAAAAATGGAATTAAAATAGAGCATTGAGCGAAATAGAATAATGGGAAAACCAGAACATTGAGAAAAAATTGAACATTGAGATAAAACCGATTCAATAAATGTACGAAGGACAACAAGGGAAAAATAACAATTTCCTAATTATTTATTGCATAATTAAACATAAATAATTATAATATACCTATGTGTTTTGATTCTTGAAAAAACGGAGGAAAATTATGAAAAGGAAACAAATTGTATTTTTAATTGTCTCTTTGGCAGTTTTGGTAACACTGATAGTAGTCACTATAATGACCCCTAATAGCGTGGATCCCGAGAATTATACACCGAATATGTATTCGACTATTTTCTCGTTATTTCCGCCTGTAGCGGCTATTATACTGGCGCTTATAACAAAAGAGGTTTACTCTTCTCTGTTCGTAGGAATTGTTACGGGTGCAGTCCTTTACTCCAATGGTAATTTCGAGGTTATGATGAATACTATGCTCTACAATGAAGAGGGTGGTATGATTTACAAGCTTGCCGACAGCTGGAATGTCGGAATTCTTATATTCCTTGTTGTTCTTGGTATTATGGTGGCACTTATGAATAAGGTAGGTGGTTCTGCGGCTTTTGGTATATGGGCATCCAAGCATATTAAATCAAGAGTGGGCACACAGCTTGCTACCATGGTTCTTGGAATTCTTATTTTCGTGGATGATTATTTTAACTGTCTTACGGTAGGTTCTGTTATGAGGCCTGTAACGGACAGACAAAAGATATCACGTGCAAAACTTGCATATCTTATAGATGCTACGGCGGCGCCGGTTTGTATCATAGCACCTGTATCCAGCTGGGCTGCGGCGGTTACATCTTCGGTTCCGGAGGATTTTGAAATTAACGGATTTACAATGTTTTTGAGAACCATTCCATATAACTTTTATGCAATTTTAACACTTATTATGATTGCCGCTATGGTAATTATGAAATTTGAGTTTGGTCCTATGAAAAAGCATGAGAAAAATGCTGTTGAAAAGGGTGATTTATTTACTACAGATGCCAGACCTTACGGTGATGCAGATCAGGCAATAGTAACATCCAAGGGAAAGGTTATAGATCTTGTTTTACCTGTTATTATTCTTATAGCTTGTTGTATTTTCGGAATGGTTTATACAGGTGGTTTCTTCTCGGGAGAGAATTTCGTAACTGCATTTGCAAATGCTGATGCATCTATGGGACTTGTTTTTGGTAGTATCACAACCCTGATTATTACATTTTGCTTTTATATGATAAGAGGGGTCATTACATTTAAGGAATTTACCGATTGCATACCTGAGGGATTTAAAGCGATGGTTGCTCCAATCCTTATTCTTACAATGGCTTGGACTCTGTCAGGTATGACCGGACTTCTCGGAGCAAAATATTATGTTCACGATTTGGTAGCTGCTTCTGCAGGAAGCCTTAATATGTTCCTTCCGATGATTATATTCTTAATCTCGGTATTTCTTGCATTTTCAACAGGAACAAGCTGGGGTACATTTGCCATTCTTATTCCTATTGTTTGTAATGTATTTGGCGATGCAGGTTCTCATGAAATGCTTGTTATCGCAACTTCAGCCTGTCTCTCAGGCGCTGTTTGCGGCGACCACTGCTCACCGATTTCAGATACAACAATCATGGCGTCGGCCGGAGCTCATTCGGATCACGTAAACCACGTATCCACACAGCTTCCATATGCAATGACCGCGGCGGCGGTATCAGCTGTAGGATTTTTATTTGCCGGTATTATCGGATATAAGACAGAAAGCTCAATGGCAGTTATTTCACTGCCTATAGCCGTAGTATTGTTGATTGTTACATTGGTAGTTATCAGAAATGTTACCGGCAAGGGTGAAGGTAATGTGAGTGGTGATGGAAAGAGCGAAAAAGATAAGAGCAGTGATTAGTTTTTTTTATCGCTGATGATAATAATTAGATGTTTTTCAAATCTTGTTATGGGTGGTAATATGTTTGTGAGCAAGGAAAATGAAAATTAAAGGTGCAGTTGCAGAGAAAAAAGGGAAAGTTGTAAATCCCTTCTGCCATCGGATAAAATTCTTCGAATTTTATCCTTTGGAAGTAAAAAAAGCTAGATTTTAAAGTTGAGCTGCAGAGGAAAAAGGGAAACTCATAAACATACTACAGAGAAAAATATTGGAGGTTAATAAGATGTCTAAGATTTATAAAAGTGCAACAGATTTAATTGGCAACACACCTCTTGTTGAGGTTGTAAATATCGAGAAGGAACTCGGGC
>JAILOA010000311.1 GCA_024691065.1 Lachnospiraceae bacterium
ACTAATTTTAACAAATAAATCAATAAAATTAGTGGTGTTTTAATTAAATTTTAAGTATTTTATAAAGGAGATTATATGCTTTTATAGAAATAAATACTAATATTAAAAATTTTTTATTTGTTATTATTCGATAGTCAGGACTCTTGATCAAGTCTTAATAAATAAGATTTGCGGTATTTTTTTATTGTTTATCTCCGGAAGGCCCGGTAATCTTTTCTCTAATGGATAATAATGAAAATATCAATGAGATGCCCATTCCGATAAGTGAAAGATTGGATATTACTGTTGCATTTACACCTGCTTTAATTAGAGAGGTGCCGAAATAAGTTCCGGCAATTCCGCATATACCGCCGAGTAATACAGCACTGAGCCACATTATTTTATTTATTTTTCTTTTTTTATAACAAAGAATTGCTATAAGCAAAGGGAATATTATACCCGGAGTATATATGGAATAAGCGCCCGAAAGCAGGGAGATTATATTTCCGTTGCCTGAAATCGCAAAAATTGTGGATATTAGACCGAGAACAACTACACATATACGAACGGATAGTACATCCTCGCGTTTCAGTATGTCTTTCGCGAGAATGGAAGATGCATTTATCAGGCAGGTATCGGTTGATGAGAGGATAGCTGAAAGTAAGCCGAAAATCATAATTATGGAAATTCCTTTCGGGAGATGTCCGATTACATACATAAGAGCCTTGTTGTCACCGAGTTCGTCGGCAGTTACATTGAATCTTACCCACATTCCTATAAATGTAATCACCAGGGTTATGATAACAAGTAGAATACCTGAAAGCATAGCAGCTTTTTTTGCGGTTTTCTTGTCTTCGGATACAAAATTTCTGGATAGAATATCAGGTCCGAGGAAGTAAACTCCACCGATTATAAATAGTTGGGTAACCATATTTACAGGTGTATAATTTGAGTTTATAAGTTCGATATTATTTATGATATCTGCATTATTTTCGCTTTTTGTGACATACAGGAAAACCAGACAGATAATAAGACCGCTGATTACAATTAATAACTGAATCTTATCGGTTTTAACGACGGAGAGCTGGCCACCGAAGATTGTATATAGAATAATTATACAGGATACAATAGCGAATATAATCTGATTATTTTTACCTGTGGCAAATATTATAAGGCTGTTCATGGCAACGAGTTGTCCTGCGATAACTCCGATCCAGGAAATTACAATAATAAGGGAGAGTAGGATTTCGGCTTCGCGGCCAAACATAATATTAGTCATATGTGGAAGTGTATCGGCATTTGTTTCGCGGATTTTTTCGGAAAGAAGGAGGGATTGAAGAATGAGTCCGATAGCACCGAAAACAAGCCACCAGACGCCCGGAAAACCAATTTGATTAACAGTGTCAGTGAGTCCGATGGTCGCGGAAGCGCCGATTACTGTGGCAAGTGTTGTCATTACAACGGTAAATGTAGTTTGTTTCTTTCCTGCGACAGCATAATCTTTAAAAGAACTGACCTTTTTAGAATCCAATACGGATATGATGACAAATATCAGGAGAAATAATAATAATGCAATTAAAAATGAGTAGTTCATAATACACCTTCCTTAAAAAAAATAATAAATTTTCATTTGTTTGAATTTTATATGTCAGATAAAATCAACGGAAAGTATAACAAAGAAAAGAATGGATGTCAACCTATAATGTAGTTAGTTGACAATGTATATATAATGTATATTTTTTATCTTATATTTTTTAAAATAAATCATCGTTTTTTTTACGTAAAAATCGTAAGAAATATGACAAGAAAATGACATATTGTATCGCAAATAGCTAGCTATAATCGAAAACATTTACGCCTAGATTTTATAGTGCTTTTTTAAGTATTTACCTATTGACATTTTGCTGTGTTTTAGGTTACAATATACTCGTTGTTCACATGTTTTTCACATAAAAAATTATGGAGGCTAAAAAAACTATGAGAAAAAATGTATTTAAAAGGGTTAGTGCATCGGCTCTTTGTGGATGTCTTGCATTGGGGCAAGTGTTCACAGGCGTAAATGGGTTTGGTGCAAAAGAAGTATCAGCTGATGAAGCTGATCCAAGACTTGATGGACTCGGAGATACCAGCAAGCTTGATAAGGATGATGCTGCTGATGTTTACGAGAGCAGATTTGAGCAGCTTTATGCTACAATGAAAAAACAAAATGGGTTTTATGATGCGGATACTAAAATTCCATATCACTCACTTGAGACATTTATGGTTGAAGCTCCTGACTATGGTCATGAGTCAACCAGTGAGGCAGCAAGCTACTACATTTGGTTAGAGGCTATGCATGGACGTAACACAGGAGAGTGGGACGGACTTGGAGATGCATGGAACTGTATCGAAAATTATTTCATTCCTGATTATGACACAGAGCAGCCTACAAATGATGGTGCATACAATCCTAATTCACCTGCTACATATGCAAGTGAGTGGCTGACAATGGATAAGTACCCATCTAAGCTTGAAAGTGGTGTTACGGTAGGTAAGGATCCTCTTGCTTCTGAACTTGAGAAAACTTACGGTAATTCGAATATTTATGGTATGCACTGGTTACTTGATGTTGATAATCTTTATGGATTTGGTCGTGGAAAGGACGGCTATAGTAAGAAAGGTGCGTTAATTAACACC
>JAILOA010000338.1 GCA_024691065.1 Lachnospiraceae bacterium
AACCATTTTGATTGATAATTTGAATAAACAGCTTAAGAATAGCAGGCTCATGGTTACATTGACTTCAAATGCCTATGACTTTATAGCTGATGCAGCTTATGATCCTCAGTACGGGGCACGTCCTTTGAAAAGATTTATTCAGAAGAATATCGAGACCACGCTTGCTACAAAGATTATTTCCGGCGAATTTATGCAGGATGATGTAATTGAAGTGGATTCTGATGGAGATAAATTGTTATTCTCAAAGAATTAAATAGGATTTGCCTGAAAGAATTTTCATATGGAGTTAAATTGTTGTCATCAAAGAATAAAAAAACATTCTTTGCAGGTGTATTCGGACGGCGATAAATTGTTAATTAAATTAGGCATATAACGTAAAATATAGGATTAACCGGTTTTATGTATGAGCCTGTCGATTGTTAAATTTGTTTTAACACTCGGTCAGCGCTACATAATACCGGTTAATTTATTTTATACAAAAAAAATATGGTGACTCCGGTTAAAAATATGATATTATATAATATATTAGTTATAAATGTCCTTATATGTTACGCTTTTGTAACACATTATATGATATTATATTTATGCGACAGTGGTTAAGAATTATTATTCATGCTGAAAATTTTAATTAAAGAGATTTAATTCCGGAAAACAAGGGATTTAATTGATAATTTAGATGTGAATAATAAAAAGCATATTTTTTAAGAAAGGAAAATGTAACTATGCCAAATAAAAATCATGTTTATACTACAGCCTATGTAAATAAAGTCGCTACCATTATGGCTATATGTGAGGAGAATTTTCCAAAATATTATGATCAATTAAAACCTTTGATGTTTGACATTATTAATATAAATGATGAAGGTTCCATCAATAATATTGATAAAAGAAAAAATTTAACAGATGATTTTCAAACCATACCAATATTAAGTGAATATAATGAATCATTAGATAAAAAGATTAATTCTCTGATTAAAATATTTGAAATAATAATGAAGGATAACAAGAAAGATTCTCCTGAATATAATATTGCAAATTGCTTTAAGGATTATCTTTTACTTTCAAAAAATGAAGAAATGGAAGATATTACTTACGAATATGATGATTATCTCATAAATGTTCTTACACCAATGTCAGATATTCCTAACGGACAATTTCTTAATAAAAATAATAAATATGAATTTAACAGTGAGAAATTCAAGGAGTTTACTGATAAATATAGATTCTTCAAACCTATATTTGAGGAAAATGAATTTTTTAAAAATGAATATTTACCTTATTCCAAAGCTGCTAAAAATAATACATTATCGGAAAAGAATTATAATTTGTTTGTAGAAAAATACAAAAATCATTTACAGAAGAGAATTGCTTATTATGAAGAAATAATGGGTTATAATCTTGATGAAATGAAGGCTACAGGTAATTATACAGCGAATGAATTAAGTGGCCAGATTAAAGATTTAAATGGACGAAGAGGATATATTAATCAGATAAGTCGCACTAAACTGTCTCTGCATTTTCTTGATAAAGGATGGCCAATCAGAGATTTAAAAGTAGCAATCGATTTATATAATTTTTTATCTAAACAGGAAATTCTTAATAAGGATGATGAGGATATAACTCAATTAAAGGATGAACTTTTTAATAAAGAGATTAAAACCCAGAAGGATTTAAAAGATTTTATTAATAAGTTTACCAGAGATGCAGGTGGCTATTTGCCTGACGGTTCCTATATCTATAAGCATTTAATAAGATTAAAAAAGGAAAATAATCCTGCATGGGCATATAAACCTAATAATCAGGCAAGTAATCAGAAAGATAATAATGTTATTGAAAATCTTGACATTAAACTTGAAGATGATAAGAAAATAATTGATACTAAAATTGTTATAAATAATGAAGCAAATGCCAATAATATAATTGTTAATGAAAACGAGCCTTTAAATATTATTAACGATAATAACATTGATAATATTGTTGACAATAATATAATCAATGAAAATAACAATGAGGTAATCATCGATAATAATATCAATATCGATAATAACATTGATAATAATATTGATAATAACATCGCCTCAATTCCGTTGACACCTGATCAGCAGAAGTTTATGGATACTTTTGCGGGCAGGGACGGACTTAAGAAGAAGGATGTTATTGTAAATAATGAGCTTATATTAAATAAATTTTATGAGGACGCATTGAAAATCAGAAAGCTTGTAAGTGGCGTGGAAAGCTTTCTTCATGGTTCCACCCAGTATTTTGATGATGTGGTCAGTGCATCTAAAGCTTTAAGAGACGGAGCTGTTAATTTAATGAATTCCGTTAATGACGGAAATGAGCTTACCAATAATAGTCTCGATGAAGTAAGAACCTTATATGTCAATTTAAATCATATGATACAGGGATACAGGAATCATATAACTAATGATGTTATTAATGCAAACCATAATCCAAGCCGTACCCAGAAAAAGAGATTGGAAGCGTTTGATAAAATCGCTCCGATTATTGCAAGTGACGTTAATTATCTTGATACCAATAATCAGAAAAAGGAATTTTTAGGAAATGCAAAACAGAATATACTTAATAATTACAGAAATGCACTGAATGAAATCAATGATAATCTGGATGAGAATTTATACAGAAATAAAATTGCGAAAGCTATATATCTTGCCGGTGTTAACAATAATGCAGATAAGTT
>JAILOA010000367.1 GCA_024691065.1 Lachnospiraceae bacterium
ATTGCTAAAAATAATCAGGTTATTTGTATATCGCATCTCGCGCAGATTGCGGCGATGGCGGATACGCATTTTCTGATTGAAAAGCAGAGTGACAATAAGAAAACCACAACTAATATCAAGAAGTTAAATAAGACAGAGGAAATAAATGAACTCGCTAGAATTCTCGGTGGTGTCAGCATAACGGATGCGGTTATGGAAAGCGCTGAGGAGATGAAGAAACTTGCGGATGAGAGTAAGAAGAAATTGAAGTAAATAAAATCAGGCGTTAGGCGCCAAAATTTTAAAAATCTTGCTGATGATAGCAAGAAGAAATTGAAGTAAATAAAATCAGGCGTTAGGCGCCGAAATTTTAAAAATCTTCCGGATGAAAGCAAGAAAAAATTGAAGTAAATAAAATCAGGCGTTAGGCGCCGAAATGATAAAATACCCATCAGATTATAATGTCAGATGGGTATTTTTATGTTTGGAATTGAAATTATCCATAATATTGAATTTTTATTTCAGCAAAGCTTAAATTTCGGTAAATCAATAATTTCAGCAAAGCTTTAATTTCGGTAAATCATTAATTTCAGCAAAGCTTTAATTTCGGTAAATCATTAATTTCAACAAAGCTTTAATTTCGGTTGTTCTTTAAAAAAATTAAGATTAAATTTCAACAAAGCTTTAATTTCCGTTAAGCTTGGATATAATGGTCGGAAGTTCGTTATCAACTATGTCATTACCCAGCTGGCAGGTGCCTGCATTTGCATGACCACCACCGCCATAAGTAAGGCAAAGTTCACCAATATTAACCTTTGAGCTCTTATTAATAATGGACTTTCCAATCATAACAGCTGTATTTTGCTTCTTGAAGCCCCATGCCACATGAACTGACATTTCAATTTCAGGCCACAAAGCATACACCATAAATCTGTTTCCTGTGTAAATAATTTCTTCGTTTCTTAAATCTATAACGGCAACCTTGTCGTGAATTGTTGTAACTTTTTTAAGTTGCTCAACAAATAAATCCTGCTGCTCAAAATACATTTTCACGCGTTCCTTAACATCAGGTAATTCCAAAACTTCATCGATTTTATGGTCCATACAGAAATCGATAAGCTCCATCATAAGCTCATAGTTTGAAATCCTGAAATCGTGAAATCTTCCGAGCCCGGTTCTTGCATCCATGAGGAAATTCATAAGAACCCAATCCTTAGGATTCAGAATTTCATCCTTTGTAAAGTCCGCGCTGTCGCCCTTATCAACGGCAAGCATAATTTCCTCTGTTACGCGTTTAAATTTATCTTTGCCACCAAAATAATCATAGACAACTCTTGCGGCAGACTTGGCCTGCCCGTCGATGATATATTTATCAGAATATTTCGCTACATTATTACGAACCAATTCACTTTCGTGATGGTCAAATATAAGACCGGCGCGTGGATCAAACGGAAGATTGGTTGTGATATCATTTTCGTTCAATTCGATTTTTCCATCTTGCACATCCTTAGGGTGAACAAATTTTATATCATCAATCATATCCATTTCCTTTAAAAGCATAGCACAAACCAAACCATCAAAATCACTCCTGGTTACAAGCCTTTTTTTCATTATGTACCTCCAAAGATTTTAATATTTTTTAGAATCCCACTTACCCTGATTATACATATTATTTATAGCAGACAATATTTAGTCCGTTTCTAGACCAAGAATAATACTAAATATAATTATACAAGATTTATTTTTTTTTACAATATAAACATTAAAAAAAAGAGAACAAAAAATATCTATATTTATAATTGTTTAACCAAATAATTATAAATTAAAAGTAAAATTATGATAAATATTATAGCCTGTAAAAATATGAGAAAAGAAAAAAGCAGACGTAATATCGCCTGCTTTATAGTAATGGTTGTCTATATTAATAACTATTTTATGTTTTTATTTTGATGTATCGAAAACTGTTCTTTGATTATAATCAGTCATCTCAATAGCTATTCCAATCGTCCTCATCAAGATTGTGACAGCTGCTTCTGCAAATCAGCTTTCCTTCAAGCTCGATTCGTGTCACACTTTTATGTCCGCCTTTGAGACGGTCGGTAATCAGCTGGATTGCGAAACGTCCCATTTCATCTCTCGGCAGTCTGACTGTGGTAAGCATCGGTTTTGTGAATTGGGCCTGATCAATGTCGTCGCTTGCTATAATTGATGGATTGTAGTGAAGCTTCTTGTATTTATTCAGACATTCAAGCATACCGATTGCGATTATGTCATTGGCACAGTAAATACCTGTCGGTGGATTTTCCATCTTTAAATATTTTCTCATGGCCTCATAGCCGTCCTTTTTGGAAGGCTGGGTTTCCAGGATATATTCAGGTTCGAGGTCAATTTTATTATCATGCAATACATTTATAAAACCTCTGTAACGGGCCTCGTTGTGGCAACTGCCGACGTATCCCAGGTTTACGTGACCGAGTTCTATAAGGTGGTTTACCGCTATTGTTGCGACCTTCTGACCGTCACAGGTAACCTCATCAACCGTATAATTCGTTGAATTTCTATTTACCGAAACTATGCTGGAGTATTTTTTGGACCAGATTTGTAAGGCTCTTTTGTTACATTTTCCAATGATAACAAGGCCGTCCGATTTGTCGCTGACTTCTTTGTGGGTGGCGTCAATCAGGCTTTCCAAGTCAATATTTTTGCATTTTTTATCGTCGGAAAAAACAGGCATATACCAAACCTGGGAGAGTACGCAATTATTTTTGTGGGTTTCACTTTCAATTACATGCAGAAGCTCACTGAAAAATGGATCGGTGTGAACGGCATCGGTTCTGGTCATCAGGACATTTATGCAAAATGTTTTCTCCGCTTCGGATGAAACGCCGAGCTTTAAATTGCGGGCGGCAAGGTTTGGAGTGTAATTCAAATCTATAGCTACCCGCCAGATACGGTTACGTACTTCAGGGGATTGGCATTTGTAATCCGGATTGTTTAATACTCTTGAGACCGTTGCCGGCGAAACACCGGACAACTCGGCTATTTTTTTGATAGACATAGCAGGCTCCTTTTATCATCTTTTTCATTTAATCACTAACATTTTTTATTAGCTTTTTTCTTAATCACTAGCATTTTTCAATTAGTTTTTTTCATTTAATCACTAACATTTTTTATTAGCTTTTTTTCTTAATCACTAACATTTTTCAATTAGTTTTTTTCATTTAATCACTAACATACTTTATCATATAGCAGGGATAAATAAAGAATAATGATTGAAAACGTTTTCAAATGTGCCGAGCCTTATAAATAAAGATTTGTAAGCATAGGTAGTATATCACGGATTCTGTAAAGTGAAAAGGGTAAATTGTAATAATGATAAGTTGTCATACCTTAGTTTGTGATATGGATTATATATAAATCAAAGAAATACAAGGTTTGCGCGGTTTTGTTGGTGGAGTGCAGGACTACTGATTAATTTTGAAAACGTTTTCAAACAGATACACTTTAATAATATTTACCTTTACAAAATTGGCTAAAAGCCCTATTATATTATAGGAGTTTTTTTGGTTTATAGGGTTTACGAAACCGGTGTGTGCCGGTTTAAGTTTTTAGGTGATCCCGTTTAACAATACATTATGGGGGAATATAATGAAATATCAAAACGTAATCGCATTTGATTTGGGAGCAAGCAGCGGACGCGGAATTATGGGAGAGTTTGACGGGGAAAAGCTTTCATTATCAGAGGTTCATAGATTTGTGCACAACTTTTCGCTGGTAAATAACCATGCTTATTGGGATACATTGTATCTTTTCGATTCCATGAAGGAGGCCCTGCAGAAGGCACCGGGCGAGATAAGCTCGATTGGATTTGATACCTGGGGCGTGGATATTGCTCTTATAGATAAGCAGGGGAATCCCGTTGGTTTCCCGATGAGCTACAGAGACAGTGCTTTAAATGATGACAATATGAATGAAGCCCTGGCAGAGATTGCGAAGGCCTGCAAGGTTGGAGATGAATTGGTAAATGTAGCGCTCGCCGGAGATGCAGCAAGTGCAGGAGCCAACAGCGGTAGCAACGCAGATCTCACAGCGCTCGGCGAGAAAATTGCATTTAACAAAACAGGAATCGCATCCCTTGCTTACAATACATTGTATAAGTTATATTATCTTAAAAAGGTAATGCCTTACCAGCTTGAAAATGCAGATAAGATGCTCTTTATGCCAAACTTTTTTGAATATTTGTTCAGCGGCGAGGTACATAATGAGTATTCGATTGCATCTACTTCGGAATGCTATGATATGTTCAATTATTGTTGGAATAAGGATATCATAAATGCGCTCGGATTTCCTGAGAGAATATTTACAAATGTTGATTTCGCGGGCAAAAATCTCGGTAATATCAGGGCTGATATTGCTGAATTTACCGGCAAGAAGAGCGTAAATGTAATATCTGTCTCAGGTCACGATACAGCTTGCGCATGTGCCGCAGTTCCTGCAACAGAAGAAAATTTCACCTTCCTTTCAAGCGGGACCTGGTCGCTCATAGGTATCTCTTCAAAGAAGCCTTTGACCGGAGATAACATTATAAGAGACAAGATTTCAAATGAAGGAACCTATGATGGCGGTTACAGACCAACCGTAAATATAATTGGTCTTTGGATTATACAGGAGCTCAGGCGTAATTTTAAGTCTGAGGGTAAGGATTATTCATTTGCCGAGATGGCTGAAATGGCCGAAAAAGTCGGGGTTAGCGCTTCATTTATAATTCCTGATGACTTTATGCTTGCGGGCAATTACCCTGAGAAAATCAGAAATTATTGCAAGGAGACGGGTCAGAAGGTTCCTGAGAACGATGCAGAGCTTGTTTCATGCGTGCTTACGAGCCTTGCGCTTCGTTACAGACAGGTTTATGAGACATTCAAGCCTTATATTACCTGGGAAGAGAAGCTTTATATCGTTGGTGGCGGCGTGAACAACAAGGTGCTTTGTCAGTTCACTGCAAATTCACTTGGAATCCCTGTAATTACAGGCGCCGGCGAGGCTACGGCAGTTGGAAATGTTATGCAGCAGCTGAAAGCAATCGGTGAATTTAACACGGCTGAGGAGAAGTGCGATATACTTGCTAAATCCTTTGAAACCAATGTGTATGAGCCACGCGACAGAGAGGCCTGGGATGAGGCTTACACAAAATTCCTGAAACTTCAGGGGTAGGGGTTATATCTATTCATCTGATATTTACCTGTAAAGGGTGAAAAAAGTCAGATAAATCAAGATAAGACGGAAATTATCTGATGTTAGTCCCTCTGTGGATGGTGGATTATTTCAGATAAGTTCAGATAAAAGGCAAAGATATTATTAAAAAGCAGAGTTATTAATACTATGCAAAGTAATAATACTAAGAAATAATAAAAACAATGCTAAAATCGGAGGTTATTATGATTGCAAAAAAAATGGTAAGTTACGTTGAAGGAAGCTCAGTTATAAGAGCAATGTTTGAAGAAGGAAAGATTATGGCACAGAAGTTTGGAGCTGAGAATGTATATGACTTCAGTCTCGGAAACCCAAGCGTGGAGCCACCTGTAAAGGTTAAGGAGTCCATTATAAATGTGCTTCAGAGCGAGAAACCTAATTTCGTACATGGTTATATGAATAACTCAGGTTATGAGTCGGTACGTGAAAAAATTGCAAAACATTTGAATGATACTTTCGGAACAAATTTCGGTGTTAAGAATATACTCATGACAGTAGGTGCAGCCGGCGGCTTAAATGTAATCTTAAAGGCGCTTATTGATCCGGGTGATGAGGTAGTTGTTATCGCACCTTATTTTGTAGAATACAATAATTATATTGCAAATTATGAGGGAACGGTTGTTAAGGTAAATCCAAACCCACCGACATTCCTTCCAAACCTTGAGGAGATGGAGAAGAAGATTACAGCCCGTACAAAAGCAGTTATTATCAATACTCCGAACAATCCTACAGGTGTTATTTACAGCGAGGAAGTTTTGAAGCAGATGGCTGAGGTCCTCGGTAAGAAGCAGAAGGAATACGGAAGCAGCATTTATCTGATCGCTGATGAGCCTTACAGAGAGCTTGCTTTCGATGGTGCAGAGGTTCCTTATCTTACAAAGATTTATGACAATACAATCGTTGGATATTCATACAGTAAGTCACTTTCGCTTCCGGGCGAGCGTATCGGATATCTTGTAATGCCTGATGAGCTTGATGATGCTGAAAATATTCAGGCAGCAGCAAATATAGCGAACAGAATTTTAGGTTTCGTAAATGCTCCGTCCCTTATGCAGCTTGCGGTTGCTGAGTGTGTAGATGAGAAGACCAATATCGAAGCTTATGATGCAAACAGAAAGCTTTTATACAATTCACTTACAGAGATGGGATTTGAGGTTGTAAAGCCGGAAGGTGCATTTTACTTATGGATGAAGGCTTGCGAAGAGGATGATAAGGCATTTGCCGCAAAGGCTAAGGAGTTTAATCTCCTGCTTGTACCGGGATCTTCATTTGCAGGACCTGGTTATGTGAGAATCGCTTACTGCGTATCTTATGATATGATTGAAAGAAGTCTGGCAGCATTTAAGAAGCTCGCAGATGCTTATAATCTTAAATAAGTTTAGCTGCATTTAAGAAGTTTGCGGATGCTTATAACCTTAAATAAATCCAGTCGGATTTAAGAAGCTTGCAGATGCTTATAACCTTAAATAAATCCGGTCGGATTTAAGAAGCTTGCGGATGCTTATAACCTTAAATAATTATAAGTTCTTAAAACAGATGATTATTTCAAAAAAACAAACAAATCTAAAGCTTTAACAGATAATGGTTTGGATGAATGTAAATCAATTAAATCATAAAATATTGATTTCAAATTGATAATAAAAAGGAAAATTATTATGAACAATGAGTTAAAGAAAAATCTTAGAAATGTTGTTCCGTACGTGCCGGGCGAGCAGCCTAAGGTGGAAAACATTATAAAGCTTAACACGAATGAGAATCCCTACCCGCCGACACCTCTGGTAAAGAAGGTGCTGGACGGATACAATGTTGATTCTTTGAGGCTCTATCCGGATCCGGCTTCTTCGGATTTGGTAAATGCACTCGCCAAGAGATACAATGTGAAGCCTTCACAGGTTTTTACCGGAATAGGCTCGGACGATGTTCTGGCGCTTTGTTTCATGGCTTATTTTAATTCGGGAAAGCCTGTTATCTTTCCGGAGATAACCTATTCTTTTTATAAGGTATGGGCTGAGCTTTTCAATACACCGTACGAGACATTTTCATTAAATGAAGATCTTACCGTAAATGTATCGGATTTTATAGATAGGGAAAACGGCGGACTGCTTATTGCAAATCCAAATGCACCGACCGGAATTGCGCTTTCCAAGGCAGATATCAGGAAAATCTGTGAAGCAAATCAGGATGTGGTTGTTATTGTTGACGAGGCCTACGTGGATTTTGCCGAAGATTCAATGGTAGATTTGGTTGATGAATACGAGAATCTCGTGGTGGTGCAGACATTTTCAAAATCCAGAAGTATGGCCGGCATGAGAATCGGTTATGCTATCGGAAATGAAGAGTTAATCAAGGTTTTAAATGATGTTCGTTATTCATTCAACAGCTATCCGCTCACCAGACTTTCGGTCTGTACAGGTGTAGCAGCGATTGAGGATGAAGATACATTTCGTGAAAATATTGAGAAAATCAAGAAGACCAGAGAGTGGACAAAGGGCGAGCTTACAAGGCTTGGCTTTACATTTCCGGATTCCGAAACGAACTTTATATTCGCAACACATAAGTCGGTAAAGGCGGTCGATATATTTAATAAATTAAAGGAAAAACACATATTTGTAAGATATTTTAATTCGCCTAAGATTGATAATTATCTAAGAATTACAATCGGAACCGACGATGAAATGAAGACCTTTATAGAAGAAGTCGAGAAGATCGTAGTATAAGAAGACCTTTATAAAAGAGGTCGATAAGATTGTCGGATAAGAAGACCCTTATAAAAGAGGTTGAGAAGACTGTCGGATAAGTAGACCTTTATAAAAGAGGTTGAGAAGATCGTCGGATAAGAAGACCCTTATAAAAGAGGTTGAGAAGATCGTCGCATAAAAAACATTACAGAAGTGAGGGCAAAAAATTGAAGAAAATGCTACTATCCTTTGCGGTCGTTATTGCGGCTTTTATTGGAATAGTGGGGTATAGGTTGAATAGTTCTGTTGATATATCAAAGGGCTCGACTTTGGTTTATGATACAGAGGAATCAAAAGGTGATGATAAGGAAAATACAGATGAGGCTTCATCTGATAATCCCGGGGACGCTTCATTGGGCGAAAATCCCGAGGATACGGTTTTAGAAGAGGCGGCTGTAAATCTCGATGAAGAAAAAGCGGAGGATGCAGAGATTACACAGACGCCAAAGAAGAGAAATACCATAAGCGTTAATACAGACCCTAACAGCATAGGTGTTCTTGTAAACAGGGACTATCTGATTGACAAGGATTATGTGCCGGGTGATTTGGTGGTGCCTAATGTGCGCTTCAGTTATTATGGTGTTTATGAAAAGAGTTTCATGCGAGAGATAGCGGCCTATTGGCTCGAAAGACTTTTTAAGGCTGCCGAAAGGGATGGTATGATTCTCGAGGCGGTAAGTGCATATCGAAGTTATGAGACACAGATAAGCGTTCATAATGGGCATGTTGATAACCTGGGTCGGGATGAGGCGGAAAATGTATCTGCCGAGGCGGGTACCAGCGAGCATGAGACCGGTCTTTGTATAGATATTTCATGCCAAACTTTGGGCGATTCACTCGAGGAATCTTTCGGTGTATACGAAGAGGGTATCTGGGTAGCTCAGAATGCTTATAAATATGGGTATGTCATAAGATATCCGTATGATAAGGAAGCAGTAACAGGCTATGATTATGAGCCATGGCACATTCGTTATGTCGGAAAAAGGCTTGCATTAAGGCTTCACAAGAAGAATTGGTGTCTTGAAGAATATTATCAAAATACATTGATAAAAAATGAAGTTGATGTCACAAAGGATGAGGAAAAATTTGCAAAGCTTAAGGAAGACGGGCTTGTAAGTTTTGAAACAACCATTCCTGCAAGTGCGGCACCGGTTGTGTAAACTTGTGACGGTGAAGTACTTGATATAATTACAAATAATGAAGATGAAGTATTTACGCAGCACCGGTTGTGTAAACTTGTGACGTGAAGTACTTGATATAATTACAAATAATGAAGATTAAGTATTTACGCAGCACCGGTTGTGTAGATCTAGGATACCAAAGCGGGAATCCCAGGTAACAGAGTTACCGATCAGTTCACAAATAAAGCTTTGATAGGTTGTCCAAAGACATACTATCAAAGCTTTAACAATAAATGAGGAGTTAAGTAAAGTGTCAAAGAAGAAAAAGAAGAATTCCCAAAGTCAGAATAAACAAAAGAATTCTCAAAATCCAAAGAGTAATTCAGATGTAAATATTGAAGTTAAGTCTGTAGAGAAGTCCGTAAAAAATGTTTCGGATGATACAAAAAACACGAATATTAAAAATAAAAATTCGGGATCAAATACTTCAAAAAACAAGAATCAGGACTCAAAAAATTCCGGTAAAAAAGAGACCGGCGTTCTTGCAAAGTTAAATATATTTGCTTCCGAAAAATGTCAAAAGGTTTATTTTATTTTGATATTTATAATCTCCGTATTATCGAGGTTTATCAGTATCAATACAGTTCCGGGTAATATAAACCAGGATGAAGCATTTGCGGCTTACAATGCATTTACAATCTTAAAAACCGGCAAGGATTGTTTTGGATATAAATTACCGATGTACCTTACTGCTTGGGGTTCCGGAATGAATGCGCTTGAGACTTATTTGGAAATTCCTTTCATAGCGATGTTCGGTGCGCACAACTGGGCAATCAGAATTGCGCCTGCAATCTGCGGGGTTTTAAGTTTGCTTTGTCTTTACGGAATTGCAAAAAGACTTGTAAATAAGGAGTTTGCATTGGTTTTATATTTTCTGGCTTCCATTATGCCGTGGCATGTAATGCTTTCAAGATGGGCACTCGAATCAAATCTTGCGCCTGCATTTATAATGTTCGGGCTTTATTTCATGGTCAGAGGAATAGAAAACGAAAAATTTTACATAGCTTCGGCAGCAATGTACGGCCTTTCGATATATGCATATGCGGCTATGTGGCCTGTTTTACCGATTATTATCATCGGAGAGGTTATTTATTTAATATGCATGAAGAAGGTAAAATTCTCAAAATTTACAATTATATCAGTATTGGTATTTGTTGTAATGGTAATACCGGCACTCCTATTTATCCTTGTAAATAAGGGATATATGGAGGAAATAAAACTTCCGTTCCTATCGATTCCGAAGCTTGTTTACTTTAGAGGAAGCGAAGTTTCATTTGAAAATATTCAAGAGAATTTTAAAAATCTTATGAATATAATTATCGGTCAAAATGATAAACTCCCATGGAATTCAACGGAAGAATTCGGGCTTTATTATAAGATTTCCCTGCCTTTTATGATTGTGGGAATTATCGCTCTGATAGTGCAGCTTGTGAAAAACTTTAAGAAAAAGGAAATATCTTTCGAGTTTTTTGTTCTCTTAAATCTTATCGCAGGTCTTGTACTTGGAGCTCTTATAAATGTAAATGTAAATCGTGTGAATATAATACATTTTCCGATAATAATTGCAATCGTTTACGGTATTTGGCAGATAGTGAAGCTTATCAACAAGAAAGTTGTGATTATACCTGTAATTGTTTATATGGTTATGTTTGTAAGATTTGAGAAGTTTTATTATACGGACTACAGGGAAACTATGGATGGTATGTTCAACGGCAATGTTGAGGCAGCGGTCAGTTATGTGAGAGAAAATACAAAAGATTACAGCAATGTATTTATCACCGGGAATATCAGCTATCCGATTACATTGTTTTATTTGGAGGAGGATGTTGATACATATCTTCAGACGGTTCAATTCAATAATTATCCGGCCGCATTTCTTGGAGTCAATGCATTTGACAAATATAATTTAACGGTAGATGGGTCATGGGATGCTGACGGGACTTCCGTATATCTGCTGGATTACTCCTACGTAAATTCAAATCTTTATAATAGCCTTATGGCATTAGGTTATCAGGTCGAAGATTTTGGAAGATATGCGGTTTATATGCCGCCGCAGGCGCAGTAGCACCGGCTGCAATCGGCAAAGTAGCAGAGGTCGCCGCAGGCATAGTAGCGCCGGCTACAATCGCAGGGCACAGAAAGGGTTTACATTTATGAAAAGATCAGAAATTAACAATGCATTAAAAGAAATGGAAGCAATGCTTTCAGAATATAAAATATCGCTCCCTCCTTTTTGTAATTTTACACCTGAGGAGTGGAAGGGCAAAGGCGAAGAATATGCTGAAGTGTGGGACAATATGCTTGGTTGGGACATCACTGATTATGGCCGGGGCGACTTTGAAAAGGTGGGTTTTTCCCTTATCACACTTCGTAACGGAAATGTAAAGATGAAGGATAAATATCCGAAGACCTATGCCGAGAAGATTATATTTATCAAAGAAGGCCAGCACTCGCCGAATCATTTTCATTGGAGCAAGATGGAAGATATAATAAACCGTGGCGGAGGAAATCTCCTTATTCAGGTTTATAATTCGAATCCGGATGAGACAATTGACAGGGAGAGCGATGTTACATTGCATCTTGACGGACATACGACAGTTGTGCCGGCAGGCACGGTAGTTAAGCTTCTTCCGGGAATGAGTCTCTCAATTCAGCCGGGGCTTTTCCATGATTTTAATGTGGAGCCAGGAACCGGAAATGTACTTATAGGCGAAGTCAGCCAATGTAACGATGATAATAATGATAATTGCTTCGTGCCTAAGGTTGGAAGATTTCCGGAAATTGAAGAGGACTGCGAGCCGTACAGGCTACTCTGCTCTGACAGGAAATTTTTGGAGTGATGAGATTATTCTAATTCCGGAGCAACATTATCGTTTGGTACTCTGCTCTGACAGAAAAATTTTGGAGTGATGCGGATGGACATTGCCGTATATCGGATTCGGCTTGGAAGACATCTTTTGGAAGGTATCTATTAGAAAATATCTATTAACAGATATCTATTAACAGATATCTAATAGCAGGTTCGATTCCTGCGCTAAGGACTCGCGAGTGAGTCTATCAATATAATTTGAAAGGTAGTATACATGAACAAGGTAGTAGGAATTATTGCACACGTAGATGCCGGAAAGACAACACTTTCCGAGGCACTTTTATACAGCGCGGGCAGCATCAGGAAGCTTGGAAGGGTAGATAGGCAGGATGCATTCTTGGATAATTTTGAGCTTGAAAGGAAGAGGGGAATTACCATATTTTCCAAGCAGGCAATCATAAATGTTCCGGACAAAATCACACTCCTGGATACTCCGGGCCATACTGATTTTCAGGCAGAAACCTTTAGAACTCTGTCTGTGCTTGACTATGCAATTCTAGTAATCAGCGCCTCCGAAAAAATCAATTCACATACGATTTCTTTGTACAAAATGCTTTTGGAGCGAAATATTCCTACCCTGATTTTTCTTAATAAAATGGATATGCCGACCGCAGACAGCAGTAGTATTATTCAAAAATTAAATGAATTGTTTGATGTTGATTTTGTGAAATTTGTAGAGCTATCAAAAGATAAAAATTCCTCGGAGGATTCCATTAGAACGATAAGCCTCTTTTCCAAAAAAGATAACGAATCAATCGATACATTTTATGAAAATATAGCGACCTGCGATGAAGAGGTCCTTAATTCATATATGGAAGACGGGGCTATCGAGGACTCAGTAATTGCCGATTTAATCGCCGATTGTAAGCTTGTGCCGGTGATTGAGGGGTCGGCTCTTAAGCTCAAGGGAATCGAAGAGCTGATTAATATAATTAAGAATTATTCTTTGGAGAGGGAATATCCGGATGAACCGGAATTTATAACATATAAGATATCAAGGGATGATAAAGGAAATAAACTTACTCATGTAAAGATTACAGGCGGAAGATTTAATACAAGAGATATAGTAGATGACGAGAAAATAACCGAAATCAGATTTTATTCGGGTGAAAAATACGAGACCAGGGCTTCGGCCGAGGCGGGCGATCTGGTGGTTTTTATGGGACTTGAGAATTCAAAGTTCACCGGCGAAGATCAGGTTATGCCTGTAATGACTTATACTATAAGGCTTCCGGAGGGGGTAAGTATTCACGAGTTCCTGCCGAAGATGAAGATACTTCAGGAAGAGGAGCCATCCCTTAATCTTGAATATAACGAAGAATTAAAGGAAATTCAGGTACGAATCTTCGGTAAGGTACAGATGGAAGTCCTGAAAACCATAATTAAAAGTCGTTTCGGGGTGGATATAGATTATACCAATGGAAAGATTGTATATAAGGAAACCGTTGCTTCTGTGACTTACGGAGCGGGACATTTTGAGCCTTTGAGGCATTATGCCGAGGCACATGTTAGGATTGAACCGGCAGAGCGTGGCAGTGGAATTACCATAAAAAGTGAATGCAGCACCGACGATCTTGCACTAAATTGGCAGAGACTCATTGCCACACATCTAAGCGAAAGGGAGTTTCGCGGGGTTCTTACGGGCAGCCCGCTTACGGACGTTTGCTTTACGATTGTTGCCGGAAGGGCACATAATAAGCATACCGAGGGTGGGGATTTTCGCCAGGCAACCTACAGAGCGGTACGCCAGGGGCTTATGAAAGCGGAAAATGTATTGCTCGAGCCTTATTATGTGTTCACTCTTACCATTCCGATGGAGTATGTCGGAAGAGCTATGACTGATTTGGAAAAGATGGGAGCGGACATAAATGCACCTGAAAGTAACGGTGAAATAAGTATTTTAAAGGGAAAGGTAAGTGTATCCGCGATAACCGATTACAATATGGAAGTTACATCTTACACGAAAGGAGCGGGAATACTTGAGTTAGAGCCTTGCGGCTATGATATTTGTAAAAATGCCGAAGAGGTTATTGCCGCGAGAAATTATAATCCGGATGAGGATATTATGAATCCTTCGGGTTCGGTTTTCTGTCATCACGGTTCGGGAGAGTATGTTCCGTGGGATGAAGCAGACAGTCAGATGCATGTGCAGATTGGTGCGGCAAAAGAAGCAATTCCCGAGGAAATCCGCCTGAAGCAAATAGGACGTGAGATAGAAAAAAAGAAGATCACCGAGGATGAGTTAAATGAAATATTTAACAGGACATTCGGAAGCAAAAAGGATGACAGGTCCTCAAGATTTAAATATAAAAAGAGAAGAAGTTACGGACCGGATAGCATAAAGAGCACCGGAAGCCATACCTACAACAGCAAGGAAGATTATGAGAAAATAAATAAGAAAAAGGGGAATTCCGGCAAGAATATTTTGCTCGTGGATGGGTACAATGTAATTCATGCCTGGAAAGACCTTTCCGATCTGGCTAATGAAAATCTTGATGCTGCCAGAGGAAAGCTTATGGATACATTATGCGAATTTGCTGCATACAGGGATTATGAGCTTATTTTGGTTTTTGATGCTTACAGGGTGAAGGGTAATCTTGGCGAGATGAGTATGTATAATAATATTCATTTGGTTTATACAAAGGAAGCCCAGACTGCGGATGAGTATATTGCAAAGGCTGCTATAGAGCTCGGAGACAAAAACCGGGTAACGGTTGCGACCTCGGATGCTCTAATCCAGCTTATCATAAGAGGAAATAATTGTTTACTTATGTCCTCAAATGATTTGCTTGAAAATGTAAATAAGGCGAAGGAGCAGATTCGGGAACAGTTGTGATATAAGGCATAGGAGATATTTGCAGTGATATCTGTTGTAAGAGAGTTTGCGAAGATGAGAATGTGCAGATTTGGGAATAACTGCGATAAAAATAATAGACAGGCTGTGTTACCGTAATTATGGTAACACAGCCTGTTTTGTATATTCTTGTGTGTTTTATTTTATAACCGGAACTGTTTAACGGAATCATCAAGTTGCTGGGAGAGCACCTTTAGTTCTCTTCCGGAAGCAGACATTTCACGACCTTCACTGCTAAACATTTCCGATACACGAAGCATCTTCTCGCAGTTAATAAGAATTGTTTTTGAATTAAAGTTTTGTTCATTAGTATTTTTAGCTATATCATTTGCGATATCATCTATTCCGTTTAAGGAATTAACCAAACCGTCCATAAGAGTTTTAATTTCAGCCATCTTATTTTCAATGTTAAAAAAGTTGGCACTGGTACTTTCGACAGCTGTATTTCCTGCGTCGATTTTGGTCATGGTATCGGATATTACGTTGTTTACTTTTTCCATAAGGCCCTCAAGGGTCTTGGTTGTAGCTACGATGTGTATTGCGGATTCTGCAGTCTGGTCGGCAAGTCGTCTGACCTCATCGGCAACAACCGCAAAGCCCTTTCCTACTTCACCTGCACGGGCTGCCTCTATAGAAGCATTGAGTGAGAGGAGATTGGTCTGTGAGGCTATTCTATTAATTTCATTAATCATTTCGTTGATTCCATGAAGACCATTTGTCATATCATTAACAGCGATTACAAATTTTTGGGAAAATTCATGAATGATTGTTATGGTATTTGACAGGTTGGTCATTTCACCATGACCTGTATCGATTTCATCCACTACATTATCCAATTTTTCTTTTACTTCATCGGCTGAAGTGTTTGCATCGGTTATTTCGGTATTAAGCTGATTAGCATTTTCTGCAAGTACGTCTATGGAAACTGACATTCTCTCAATTGTCTGCTTCAGGTTTTTAAGTGAAGAGGTTTGGTCAGCTGCAAGTTCTTCGAGTTTGACTGCCACAGCCTCATTATCTTCCGCTTTTTGATCCACTGCAACTACAGCATCATCTATATCCACCACCACGACTCTTAATTTGTCGGCAAATTGGTTGAATTTACTTGATATAAGACCGATTTCATCGTTGGATTTTACGGATGAACGATTTGTAAGATCCATATCGTGCATACGGTCAATCATGCTGGTAATGCGGTTTACAGGCTTAAGCATTTTAACCATAAGCATATAAATAATTACACATATAAGTACAGTTCCGATTATGGTTCCGAGAACTATGAAAATTAAAACTGAATTGATTTCCTTGGTTATATCATATCTAGGTACCACAGATATAATAAGCAGGTATGTATTTGGGATTTTTTTTGTGCAAATGTAATAATCACTTGTTCTTTTGAACGACTCATATTTTTGTGAGCTTATCAGTTTGGATACATAAACGCTGATATCATCTTTAAAGGTGGATATGTCCTGACCATCCTGTGAAGAGTCCTTTTTGTTGGTTATGACGGTATTGGTAAGCGTATCCACGGCATAGACATAACCGCTCTGATAAATAATCTCATTTGTAAGTATGTAGCTTATCTCGTAAAGTGAAATGTCTGCACTTAGAACGCCAATTACATTGTCATCTTTATCCTTTATATTTGAAAATGCGGAAATAACCAATTCGTCGGTGTTTGCATCCATATATACCTCGCCATAGGTTACATTATCTGCTTCAAGACCTTTTATATACCATGGGCGTTCCTTCATAACCCATCCATCTGTCGGTTCCCAAAGTTTATGTACAAACCGACCGCTTTCGAAACCGGCATAGATACCGGTCGGGATAATGTCTTCATAGGCATCAGCTATATTTAATATATATTCTTCCATTTCTTCTTCGGTATCGCAGGATTCTTCGATAGAATGCTTAACGCCCTCTAATATTCCGTCAACATCATTGACACTGGCCAAAATTTCAAATTCGGTTGAGGCAGTTACCTCTCTTATCTGCTCCTCAGCCCTCAGGTTCATTATTTTTATAATGTGTCTGCTGGTAACCACCATGATGACGATGTTTAGAAGCAAAACTACAGCGACAACGAGAATTACAATTTTATTTTTTACGCCGATTCCCTTGTTAAAATCA
>JAILOA010000391.1 GCA_024691065.1 Lachnospiraceae bacterium
TCTTCTCTTAAGGTATGAACTTCTCTTGGTTGCAGCTTTTTCTTTTTCTCTCTGTCATACATAGACCAAAACTCTATATGCGTTCCATGCTCCCCCTTCTTTACTTGCCAGCCTTTTGCTGCAGCTTGTTTATAGGTACACCATCTTGGATCCCTATACATCTTTTCAGTTGCCTGATAAGCAAGCCAAAAGGCATTGATTCCTTGATAGACATTGCCGGTAACTGCATTTTGATGTCGAACTACTGACCAGCCTCTTGCCCAAGGAATTTCATCTTCCTTTAAGGCAGCCACAAAGGCATCTGCAAGTTCCTGTCTCATCTTATTTAACTGCATCATTCACACCACCTTTCCTCGTTAAATCGCTTAAAATATCTCCATTCCAGTTGTATATAATCTGTTCTTCTGCTTCTTCCCCTAATAAGAAATCCTCTTTTGCTCCTTCCTGGATTCCATAGGTCTGTTCAAAATATGATACAAAATCAAGCACCACCTGTTTGGTTTTCTCAGCTCGCTTTCTTTTTACATTCATTAAATCTTCCATATGCATCTCTCCATTTCTATATAAAAAAAAATGAGAGGCTGCTTCTCTCGATTTTTCAATCTCAAAAAGCAACCTCTCGATCTATTAAAAGAAGGAATTAGTAAATCCCTTATGGGATTTTTTTATACTAGTGCTTCATACTGCTATGTTTCTTCTCTTCTTCCTGTACAAGCTCCTGGTTCTTTTCGTGTGTAATATCCCTATCACCTGTAACAAGAGAAAGCTTATGCTCCTTGGAATCATAGGCATAGACATTATCAGAAAGACGCTCCTCCGGCCTTACCTGACCTTGATTTACGCTAATTACCATATCCTGAAGAGCATCTTTATCAAATTTCAGGTCCGCAACAATAATGACCTCGTGAATTGAACTTGGAAGAACAAAGTAATCACCACCAACACGCTCCGAAATCTCTTCTAAGGCTTCTGGTCTTGTCATCCAAATAGCCCCATTTGTCGCAGTATCGTTGGAAAGGACAAACATTTTTTCATTCTCCACCTGGAACATATCCTCAAACATACTTTCTGCCTGCTCCTTACTCATACCATCATCCATAAGGTCCGGAATAATCATATCCTTCACTACATCCATCATATTACGAAAGACCATTGGGTTATTCCTTGGCATATTTTCAACTGCAATCTTCTCTAAATCCTCTGCAGTCACTCCAAGGCCTTCGGCAAGTTCATTAGTAATCGGAATCGATGCCATTCCACTATCATCCCTAGAAACCTCAATATGATATGTAATAGAAAGGTCTTCAAAGTTAGTATGTGGGCGCCCTTCAAGCATCATAGGGTTGTTTTTGGTATTTACCAAACGACTATGAATATGCTCTTTTGCATGATCGATATCCTGAACCAGTTCTAAAACATCCGATGGAATAGTTCGATGCTGCATATGTTCAGTATAAGTCTCTGAAATATCAGAAAGAATACTACCCAAAGGTTCTCCATCATTATACTTTTCATAATAACCATTGAGGTAAATCACCGGTGAAATGCTATCGTGTCCATGAATACAAAGGCCATCTAACTCCAAGCCATTGTTCTTCATTGACTTACGAATACTTACTTCAAACTCTGCATACTGATTTGGAAGTGCATTTATAATGTTCTCCTTCACATATTCCTTAAATTCCTCATAATTCATCATAATCTTCTTTCTCCTTTACTCTTACTGATTGTTCTTTTCTGTTTGATTCTTTTTTACAAGCTCATTTAACTTCTTCATACAGACATTAAAACGCTTTTTTACATCTTCCTTACTTACGGTTTCTTCTACTTGTACTTCTGTAATCTTAGACATCTATTTGTCCTCCTTTTCTTTTTTTGACTGTTTCACAAAAACAAACTTACTCTTCTTATTCTTCTGTTCATCTTTATAAAACGTCTCTATTAGGTATAAACTCTGTCGGTCCTCCGGTCTGCAGGTTTGATAAGTCAAAGGTTTTTGCATCATAATGCGTATGGATTCCTTCACAAGCTTTGGAAGTGTCATTCCATTTTTTTCATAAAAGCCACAAAGACCGATCACTGCGACAAAAGGCATACAGATCATTACCGCAACATTTATGCTTACTTTATAAATAAAAATAAGAGCTAGCATCCCGCCAACTCCTAATCCAAGAGCAGCGCCTGCATAAATGCACTCTCTTAAAGACAGGCCTTTAAAAAAATCATCTTTAAAGCCTACTACATCCTGATTGATTTGTTTAGTAATATCCTTCACCTCCCTTATAATCCAAAGGCTTTTTGCATCACTGAATCACTTGATTTTACTGCTGTTGCGATTGCCCCCATCTTGATACAATACCCTACCAAAGTAACGATTGCTGAATCTGACTCAAAGCTTATGGTATCGATAAAGGTGGTACTAATAACAATCACTACTGCAATCAAAAGAGCAGATAATACGTAACAAAAGAAGCTTTTGATATAGGAATATCCTACTTGTGCAATCTGGCCCCCGCCGGCAAGTGTGGAAAGTGCGATACCAGCAAAGGGAGCAATCATATAGATTTTGATGACTCTGTTTAGAATCGTAAAAATCACCATAAATCCACACACGCAGGTAAATAGAAAGAACAGAAAGGACGTTAGAAACGCTACCAAAGCTCCCCATCCAGAGGAATCTGCCACTGCCTTATATATCTCTGCCCCATCAAAAGAAAAACCAAATTTCGCCTCACCTAAGATTGCCTCCGTTAGGACCTTCGCCCATTTAATAAACTTCGGCATCCATTCCAAGGCAAGGCTCATCACATTTGTTACGATAATCAATCGGATAAACAGTTTAATTGACCGGTCCATCGTTAGATCGGTATGTAAATCCACTGATTCCTTACAAAAGGAATACACAAAGAAGAGAACCATCAAGGTTACCGCTACTGTATTAAGCGTGGTATAAATATTCGATACATGTGTCCAGGTATCTTCATAATCACCGGTTGTAGGATTCTTAACTAATATCTCATTTCCAAGATTCATAAGCTCTTCCCACACATAACCACTCATTTCAAAAAATGATTTTCCATTAAAGAAATCACCCAGGTCCTTGAAAAAATTGGTGACTGAATCCCATAAGGCCATTTACCTTTCACCTCCCTTCTTCCTAATTTCCAGTATCATCAGGTTGCACCTAGCAGCTTCAAAATGGATGGAACCGCAATCATAATCAGTCCACCTACAACCTTTTTAATCGCTGAACTTTGCTGTGTTGTATCATGTGCGGAATAAGCGGTACC
>JAILOA010000397.1 GCA_024691065.1 Lachnospiraceae bacterium
TCCTTGAATCATAACATATACTCTTTAAATATAAATAATTTTGTAAATATGCAAAAACATTTAGATATTCTTGAAATTCTGACAGCTTTTAAAATATCATTCCTGAAATCAAAATAAAACACTATAAATATAATATAATTATTATTAATCCCCTTAAAAACAAGCCTTCTGACACCCTCCCAAAAATAATCAAAAAAATTCCAAAAAAATTCAAAAAAGTGCTTGCATTTATCATTTTTATGTAGTATAGTATTATCTGTTGCACGGCAAAAGAAAAATTGCCGAAGTGATAAATGGTCTGTTGGTCAAGGGGCTAAGACGCCGCCCTCTCACGGCGGAATCAGGGGTTCGATTCCCCTACAGACTGTTTTTTTATGCAAATTTTTAAGCCTTCCGGGATTCTATCCGGTAGGTTTTTTTTTACCTTTTTATCTTCGTTATCTTACTTTTACCCTGACCTGATTAAATAGAACACTGAATAACTCATAAATACTTTAAATCAAAATGTTATCACTAACAAAAAAAGCTACCCATTTAATATAAATTAAAAGGATAGCTTTATTACTTTTTGCTTACATTTATTTTTGTCTCTTATATCCACTTAAGCTTATTGCTTCCGCGAATTACGGTCTCTTATATCCACTTAAGCTTATTACTTCCGCGAATTACGGTCTCCACATTGACTCCTGCTTCACTTGCGGCGGCATTAACAGCCATAATAAGATCCAAATC
This sequence comes from Lachnospiraceae bacterium, assembly GCA_024691065.1. Lineage (GTDB taxonomy): Bacteria > Bacillota > Clostridia > Lachnospirales > Lachnospiraceae > JAEEJA01. The sequence continues at coordinate 733 of JAILOA010000397.1, forward strand.
GGCACACACTCTAATTTCAGGCGGTAAGCGTTTCATCTTCTTACCTTCGCTTATGTAAATAATCACATAATCATCTCCGGCATTCTCAAGCATTGCCTTTTGAATTTGCGGAAATGCATTATTATAATCTTCCATGGTATTAAATTTTATCCAAAACTCATTTACCATATCCTCAAATAATGAAATCTTATCTACAATAAACTTTGCATCCGCTCCGTCATCCACCGTTGCTCTTCCGCTGACATATATTTTTGCATCCTCCACCAGATATTTCCTCAGTCTCTCAAAAATCCTAGGAAATACAAGAAGTTCTACGCTACCATATAAATCCTCGATAGTAACAAATGCCATCATTTCATTTTTTCTGGTGATTATTGTATTGACATCAATAACCATTCCACCTATAACCGCAGATGCCTTATCCTCGATGTTTACGCGGTTTTCTTCCATGTCATATAAAAAGTCCAAAGACGAATTCGTACAATTTCTTTTAATATCATCAGCATAATTTTCCAAAGGATGTCCGCTTATATACACTCCAAGAAGCGTTTTCTCAATCTTCAGGATTTCTTCCTTGCTGTATTCTTTAACATTCGGTAAAGCAAATGTTTTCTCCTGGGAAAATTCCTCCTCATCCAGATCAAACAAAGTCATCTGTCCGGAAATCTTATTTTTGTTATTGCTTTCAACGCTGGATAAAATCACCGGATATACAATGCTTTTCTGTTTTCTGTTACCTTCAAAGCAGTCAAATACACCTGTATTTATAAAGTTTTCAATAAGTCTCTTACCTGCAACCTTAGTAGGAACTCTCTCCATAAAATCCATTAAAGACTTAAAATCACCGTTTGCATTTCTCTCGGATATGATTGCATTTACAGCTACCTCTCCCACACTCTTGATGGCTGACAAACCAAACATTATCTTTCCGTCAATAGCTTTAAATCTGGAATCTCCCTTATTTATATCAGGGAGCACTACATTGATTCCCATCTTTTTACATGAAGCTATATATCTTTCAACCTTATTGGTATTATCCTTAACACTGTTTAACAGAGCCGCAAAGAATTCCACCGGATAATAATGCTTTAAATATGCCGTTTGATACGAAATCACCGCATAGCAGGCAGCATGCGATTTATTAAATGCATATCTGGCAAAATCAATCATCTCATCGAATATCTTGTTGGCAATAGGTTCGGAGATGCCATTTTTAATAGCTCCCGGAATATTTTCCTCTTCATTTCCGAAAATAAAATTAGCCCTCTCCTCTTCCATGACCTTCATCTTTTTCTTGGACATAGCT
>JAILOA010000331.1 GCA_024691065.1 Lachnospiraceae bacterium
GAAACCTTAGCGCCAAGTGCATTTAATTTCTGAAGAAGTTCCTTAACATAAGCCTCATCATACTCTTCCTTGTACTCTGAATCAGTCATAAATGCAGCTTCCGTAATATTTGGCACGATTACATCGGCAGCGCCGCAAAGAGTCGCATTTCTCTTGGCATAAGCATCATTAAATGCCGGATAAAGCTTACCGTTATCGCCCATTGCAGGGTCAACAAATATTAATGTATCGTCTGTCTTAAACTCCTTGAAAATCTCTTTTACTGTCTCAATTTCCTCTTCCGTACCAAGATATCCTGTGTAAATAGCATCAAACTTTACATTTTCAGCCTTCCAATGATCTGTGATAGGTTTGATCTGATCTGAGAGATCCTTGCATGTGAAATTTTTGAACATTGTATGAGTTGAAAGCACAGCTGTCGGAAGAATAACTGTCTCCACTCCCATCGCAGAAATGATTGGTAATGCAACTGTTAATGAACATTTTCCTAAACAGGAAATGTCTTGAATTGTGAGAATTCTTTTCATGATTTTTACCCCTTTTTATTATAATTTTATACGTGGTTCCCTTAAATCAAACCTTGGAAAGCCTTTATAATCAAGTATTGGTTAAATCACAGAGACCAAAATTTCTAATTACAATCAATATCTAATGAACAGTTGAAAGCCGATTTATTTTAAGGCATTTTAAAGAAATCATTATTTCATTCTATCCCATGACTATCAACCACTGATATTATACAAGAACAGTTAAAAGCCGATATATTTTAAGGCATTTTAAAGAAATCATTATTTCATTCTATCCAATGACTATCAACCACTGATATTATACAAGAACAGTTGAAAGCCGATTTATTACAAGAAATTGTAATGAAACGATATCTCATCCTGTCCGGAAATTATCAACCACTGATATAAAATATACAAGTGGAATATTGTAATTAGAAACAATGTATAGTATACTCAAATTTGGATATATTAAAATACCCAAAATAAGAATTTTTGATAAGGTCAGATTCTTGTTACAACTTTAAACGGTGAATAAATTATTCAACCATATTATTTTTTAAAAAGGATGATACTACGATTACATATAATTCAAACTATTGTATAAAAGGGATGATACTATGATTACATATAATTTAAATGATTGTAAAATAAGCAAATATGAAGCATTATACAGATTCATAAAAGAGGACATAATTTCAGGCACCCTGAAAGCTGATGAAAAACTTCCATCAAAACGCGCCTTTGCAAAAAACCTGGGCATAAGCGTCATTACTGTCGAAAACGCCTATGAACAACTTATTTCAGAGGGTTTCATATATTCAAAACCAAGAAGCGGTTTTTTCGTAATGGATATTTCCAGATATCTGATGGGCACCGGGGCATTTAATCATAATTCCGGTTTATCGAATTCTAAAACGACATATGATAAATCCGATTTTACAGGCACCGGAGCATTAAATCAGGTTTCAGATTATAAGACTGTTCCAGCTTCCACAAATAAAAAATACATATCGAATTTCAGTATTTCGTCGGAAACTTCGAACCTTCAGAGTTCTCCTGCTTCACCTGAAATTACGGATTTACAGGCCCCAATATCAATTTCAGCTTCCCATCCCCAGAATGTATTAGTCGATTTCTCAACAAATCAAACCGATCCCGCTACATTTCCTTTTTCTACCTGGGCAAAGATTACAAGAGAAGTGATTTCCGAAAAACAAAGCGCCCTTATGACGAACCCGCCCGTTGGAGGAGTTTGGGAATTAAGAAATGAAATCAGCAATTACCTGAAGCAATTTAAAAATATGAATGTATCGCCCGAACAAATAATTGTCGGCGCCGGTACCGAATATATATTCGGCCTGCTGATTCAACTTCTTGGAATCAATAAAACATACGCCGTCGAGAAACCCGGGTACGATAAAATCGTTAAAATATGTAATGCCCATAATGTTAAAACCTTAGAGATTCCGATTGATAATCAAGGCCTTGACATAAGTATTATCAGGCATCCGGAAGGACTTATCACACCGAAACCCAATGTTATAGACAAAACATTGTCCGAATACATTAATGCACCGGAATTGCAAATCATCAGTTCAAAATCTTCCGAACTTAGTAACATAAAGTATTCCGTTAAAGATTCTGCTAAAGATTCCGCTAAGAATTCTACTAAAAATTATATAAAAACATCCGGGATTATAAGTTCGACTTTATCATATATACAGGAGCCTCAAATACTTCACGTCACTCCGTCACACCATTTTCCAACAGGAATAACTATGCCGATTACAAGACGTTATGAGCTTCTGATGTGGGCTTCGGAGCAAACCGGCAGATACATAATCGAAGACGATTATGACAGCGAATTCAGAATGACCGGAATCCCGATTCCGACCCTTTATAGCATCGACAACAATGAGAGGGTAATATATTTGAATACATTTACAAAGTCCCTTTGTTCCACGATAAGAATCGCTTATATGGTACTACCGCTACATTTAGTCCGGGAATTTAACAACAATTTAAGCTTCTACTCCTGCACGATTTCGACGTTCGAGCAATATACCCTTGCCAAATTTATGGAAACAGGCCACTTTGAAAAGCACATCAACCGAATGAGAAACTTTTACAGAAAGAAGCGTAATTATGTTTTAAATGTAATTGAAAACAGCAAGCTTTCCCAAAAAGCCGAAATCATGGAGGAAAACTCCGGACTTCATTTTCTGATTAAGCTTGATTTAGGGAAACAAAATGATGAAAACTATATGCAAAAGCTTAAAAATAAAGGGGTTCTAATCAAAAAATTACCGGAATCAGAGCATACATTTATCATAAATTACTCATTTGTCAACAACAAAAAACTCGAGCAGGCAATTGATGTAATGTACCAATGCATTGATAATTAAGCATCCATGCCTTACTTATAAAGCATCCATGCCTTGCTTATTAAGCATCCATAACTTACATATTTAGTATCTATGCCTTGCTTATTAAGCATCCATCACTTAATTATTTAGTATCTATGCCTTGCTTATTAAGCATCCATGCCTTAAAACTTAAATATCTAGACAATGTATATCTGTTTTTCTATTAAATTAAAAAAAGACCTCCAAACATTAGCTTTTAAGCTAACTATTGGAGGTCAATATATTATTCACAAAAAAATTATGGCTATAAATTATAATAAATTCATACCGTACTGTCTTGCCTCGGCAACATCTTCCTCAGGCCAAACCGAAGTCTGAACCTCACCTACGTGAGCCTTTCTAAGGAAGAACATACAAATACGCGACTGGCCGATACCGCCACCGATTGTATATGGAAGCTTCTTTTCCAGGATTGCCTTATGGAACGGGAGCTCTGCCCTCTCCTCGCAACCGGCTTCCTTAAGCTGTGCTGCAAGCGACTCCTCGGAAACACGAATTCCCATACTTGAAAGCTCAAGCGGCATATCCAAAACAGGATAATAAACAATAATGTCACCGTTTAACTCCCAATCATCATAGTCCGGCGCTCTGCCATCGTGCCTCTCACCGTTTGAAAGCGTTTTACCGATCTGCATAATAAATACGGCATTGTGCTCGCGAACAATCCTGTCCTCTCTCTCCTTTGGAGTTAAATCAGGATACATATCCAAAAGCTCCTGAGCAGTAATAAAGAAAATCTCATCAGGAAGGAAAGGCTTAATGTAATCATAACGAAGACTCATATGAATTTCCGTGCTTCTAAGAGCCTCATAAACCATTCTTACAACTCTCTTAAGCATATCTTCATTACGCTCTTCCTTATAGAGGATTCTTTCCCAATCCCACTGATCAACATAAATAGAATGCAAATTATCGGTTTCCTCATCACGACGAATAGCACTCATATCAGCATAAATGCCTTCTCCATGATTAAAACCATATTTATCAAGCGCGTAACGCTTCCACTTCGCCAAAGACTGAACCACCTCAATCTCAGAGTCCTTCTGCTCTAAAACATCGAAGTTTACAGGACGCTCAACACCGTTCAAGTTATCATTGAGACCAAGCTTAGGATCAACAAACAAAGGTGCTGACACCCTTGTAAGATTCAAATTTAAAGCTAATTCCTTTTGAAAAAATTCTTTAACCTGCTTAATCGCATACTGGGTTTTCCTAAGTCCAAGTTCATCCTTGTAATCCTCTACCGGTTTAATTACCTTACTCATAACATTTTCCTTCTTTCTAAACCATATTTTATCAAAAAACTTAATCAAAATACAACAACCTATACTTCAAATAAAAACTTCATAAATTCAATTTTCTTTTTGGATTTTTCTTCATCCTTAAATCCATTTAAAAATGTAACTTTCCCTGTTCTGTTCTTGTCCGGATTGTCAAGCCCGGCAACTGCAATCCTTCTCTTAAGCTCCTGTGCTGTACCGAGTGAACCATCAATAATCATCGGTCCCTCACCGGCAACCTCACGAATTGCCTTTCTAACAAATGGATAATGTGTACATCCGAGCACAATAACATCAAAATGTTTCTTCTTTCCCTCGCTGTCCCATTCCTCCAAAGAAATGATTTGCTCGAGATATGCCTTAAGTTCGGGAGTATCCAACTCACCTCTCTCGACAAATTCCATAAGTCCCGGACAAGCCATAGGTACAACGTCCGCATTACCACGATATTTTTCAAGCAAAAACTTAAATTTATCCTGCTTAATGGTCATTGGCGTAGCCATAACGAGTATATTTCCCTCACTAAATGCTTCGACAGCAGGTTTAATTGCCGGTTCAATACCAACAATAGGTAGCTCCGGATATGTTTCCCTAAGCGACCTAACCGCAGCACTTGTAGCAGTATTACACGCCACCATGATGGCCTTTGCACCCAATTCCAATAAATATTCAACATTTTTAAATGTTAATTCTTTAATTTTATCAACAGGCTTAGTTCCGTAAGGTGCATTTTCACAATCTCCAAAAAAAATAAAATCTTCATTTGGCATTATCTTAACTGCTTCTTTTAAAACACTTATACCACCAACACCGGAATCAAAAACGCCTATTGGAGAACAATTATTAGTCATTATATTCACTCAACAACTTAGATATATTATTATATTTATCATTAAAGATATAGAGAATTCGAAGAATTCTCCCAAAGCTAAGAAATCACGAAGTGATTTCGTGCGTTTTAGAGACAAGTCTCCTCGCTGAACTTAGGATGTTTACCGTCTTTTTCGGAAATATTTGGCTCTTCACCTTCCGGAATAGGCCATTCAATATTTATTGTCGGATCGTTCCACATAATACCTGCTTCACTTGATGGATCATAAAAATCGGTACATTTATAGAAAAATTCAGCTGTTTCGGATATTACATAAAAACCGTGTGCAAAACCGGCAGGAATATAGAACATATTCTTCTTTTCAGCTGATAATGTAACGCCGAACCATTGTCCAAATGTAGGAGATCCTTTTCTTATATCTACAGCGACATCAAATACTTCACCGCTTACAACTCTTACGAGCTTACCCTGAGTATGTTCTTTCTGATAATGAAGACCTCTTAAAACTCCTTTTGTAGAACTTGATTGATTGTCCTGAACGAATTTTGCATCAATTCCTGCAGCCTTAAAATCCTCTTCATTATAAGTCTCAAGGAAGTAACCTCTTTTATCGCCAAATATAGTAGGTTCGATTGTATATAAACCTTCAATGTCACAACATTTTTCGATTTTAAATTTACCCATGATTTTTTACGTAAGGTATGAATAAAATAGAATTTTTAATAGAATTTATCTATACCGAATACGTTTAGACCTCCTTAATATTAAGATTTTTAAGTAAAAACACAAGAAAAATTATACTCGTTTAAAAAGAAAGTGTCAATAAGTAAAACGCACGAAAATCCTTCGGATTTTCTTTGCTTTGGGAGAATGCTTTGCATTCTCCTTATATCGCACGAAAATCCTTCGGGTTTTCTTTGCTTTGGGAGAATTCTTCGAATTCTCCATCATAATTTGACTGTTACGAAACAAAAAAAATCTCCGGAACAAATCCAGAGATAAAAAAAAACTCCCCGAGTAGGGCTCGAACCTACAACCCCACGGTTAACAGCCGTGTGCTCTACCATTGAGCTATCGAGGATTATTTAGTTTTCTTCGACCCTACAGTATACACAAGGAACTCGCCGTGTGCTCTACCATTGAGCTATCGAGGAAAACGCACGAAAATCCTTCGGATTTTCTTTGATTTGGAAGAATGCTACGCATTCTTCTTTTACATTACGAAAAATCAATAAATTCTTCGAATTCTCCAAATAGACAATCCAAAGGATTTCTATTTTTAACGCAAAAAATTTATAGCAAACTAAAAACTGCACACTGATTAACGCAATGCTATTGCATTATATCATAAACAAATCCATTTTTCAAGAAAAACTTAGGTCAAGCCCTCGACCTATTAGTAACAGTCAGCTACATGTATTACTACACTTCCACCTCTGTCCTATCTACCTTGTACTCTTCAAGGGG
>JAILOA010000021.1 GCA_024691065.1 Lachnospiraceae bacterium
TATTTTTTCGGTTATTTTTAACAATCTTATTATATTTCTTTCCGTTCTGATTTTAATATTTATTATATTCTTACATTATCCTTTTTCGGGTTTTTCCTACAGTACCTTTTTCCGGGATTATTTTTTCATTCATACACTACCGGTTCTTTAATTACCCAAAATGTTGTACTTTTATACCAAATTATTATTTACAAAATATAGTCAGCCTGGTTTAATATTTCCTGCGGTACATAAAACCCTTCTTTCAAAATCTTATTCAAAAAAGCAGATTTGTCATCATCAAAATTTCTCAAAAAACCGGAAATATCTATTACATTTTGATCTTTTGCTTTTGGAAGCTTGGTCTCAATTTTCATGGCTTTTTCAATCATCAAATTATATATTTCCAAACATATTTGAATTTCTATTTTATTTACATTTTTTTCTTTCAGGCTCTCATATATAGAAATTCCTTCGTAATCCAAATCACCAACATATAAAATAGTATTTCCTGTATCCTTCATATATGGTTCAGCTGAAATATCAAAATCCTCCATATTTTTAAATATTCTCTTACCTCCACCATAAATCAATGTACCTATATAAACATTAGCTATCATTGAAGATTCATTCTCAATAAGTAATTTTCTAATCGAATAAAAAGGATCCAGGTTTTCCGAAATCAAAATATTTTGAGGACATTTATTATGATTGGTAAAATATGTTAGTGGCTCAGCTGTCTTGTAAGTATTTAAAAACTCTCTGTTTATCCCACAATGTTTCAATAAATTTGTAGAACTTATTCCATCAATACTAACGCCCGACAGAAATTTTTCATGCTTCCAAATATCGAAACTACGCTCATTTTCGGACATCAATACATTCAACTTATCCTGTTCATTCTCCAAATAATCACTTAATTGAATTACCAGTTTTCTTTCATTCTCATATACACTAGGATTATTCAGATAATAATCAATTTGAATTTTAGATGAGATTAGATTTCTTAGTTCATCATACAATGAACTATAATCTTTTTTCTCATCCAAAACCCAATATCCAAGATGTAATGCAGGTTTCTTTCCATTCTTGGAAGATTTCTTTATTGGCTTAATTTTCTTATCATTAATCAGTTTAAAAATATAATCCACCTCATCTTCGTATGTATTAAATTTTTTACCTTTTAACAATTCATCAAGTGTGGCCTTCTTCATAAAAAACTCCCATATGTCAATGATATTCGTAAACCTCTTCGCTACTTTCTCATAATGCAGGGCACTTCTTATCTTGAAATTTCCCATATACCCCCACTTGCGCCTTCACGATTATTTTCACGATTAATGATTATGGTGGCATCCGCTGTGCACTGCACTTGCATTAACCTGTAAACTGCCATCTATAAAGCTCTTTACGGCATCATCGCAGTTTCCGCCAACACCGGGGCAAACCTGCATATTAGCATCAACAAGCTTCTGTGCCATAGGAGCACCAACCCCGCCACAAATAACCACATCTACATTAATTCCGGCAAGGAATTCAGCAAGTGCGCCATGACTTGCGCCGGCTGTATCCATAACCTCAGAACTAACTATCTCATTATTTTCAACTTCATACACCTTGAATTCCGTAGTCTTTCCAAAGTGCTGCCATACTGTATTATCCTTATCATATGTAACCGCAATCTTCATTATTTAGTTCCTCCTCATTATCTATTATTTTATAGTAATTCATAGTATTTTGGTTGATTTAAATCGTGAATTTCAATAGTGAACTTATGTATTATTTTATTAACCAGATATTTCAATCCATAAATTATCAATGAAATCCAAATTATGACCCCAGTCCAAATGATATATTACAATTTAAAACAACTAACACACATAATAACATAACCCCAAAATGATAATCAACTCCTTTTTTTATGTGGTACCTTTTATTGTACTTAATTGTAGGTTTCGCCCTACCGAGCGCTGTAAAATTACTTCCGCGCACTGCCAAATTACTTTCGCGAGCTGTCAAATTACTTTCGTGCATTTTCCTTTTGCGAAACTTGAATATGCTTCCGTCCCTCTCGGATTTTGGGAGGGATTCCCGGAAATCTGCTTTAACGGAGAATTGCTTGCTATACCCATTTAAAAATCACTTAAATTGGCAATTCTCCCAAAGGATAAAATGCAAAGCATTTTATCCGATTTTATTCCCAATTTCAGCCCGTTTCTACTCTATAGGTACGTCCAAAATTGGGAGAAAATTGCCAAAATACCGATTTTCTCCCAATCTTCAGCCTGTGTCTACTCTATAGGTACGTCCAAAATTGGGAGAAAATTGCCAAAACACCGATTTTCTCCCAATTTGATGGAAGATAATACGTAAAAGTACTGGAAAACGGATAAATTTCCAAATCCAAGTCCTTTTATGGAAAGAAAGATGGAAATTAAAGCCCGTAAAAGTACTGGAAAACGGATAAATTTCCGAATCCCAGTCCTTTTATGGAAAGAAAGATGGAAATTAAAGCCCGTAAAAGGACTGGAAAACGCTAAATTTCAGAATCCCAGTCCTTTTATGGAAAGAAAGATGGAAATTAGAGCTCGTA
>JAILOA010000072.1 GCA_024691065.1 Lachnospiraceae bacterium
GTAAAATAAAAATCGTTAACAAGTCCCCCATCTCTTAAAGTAGCATCCAATACTTTTATGTCCGGACGGAAGGACATCAAATTACCTTTCTTTGGCATAAAGCACCTCTTTCCTAATAATACAATATTAAATAATACAAAATTTTGGAACAGTTATCATATCTTACTGTTACCTGCAACTATAGAATTATAGCACTAGACGATATATTGTTCAAGGAAAATTATTATTTGTGTCCACCGGTAAATCTTGTAAACCTAACAAAAAATCAAAAACAGGGCCCCATTTAAGAGCCCTGTCATATATCGTAAAACAGTTAGAGAAATTCATTATTTAAAAAATTAAATATATTTTTTACAACAAGTTTCATATCTTAAAATATATATTTACTTTTTAACAACAATTTTTACTCGAGAGAATTTCCCGTTCTTAAGTCTTGCGACCACATAAGTCTTTCCTTTTCTAACTCCCTTTATCTCACCTGAGGAGGATACGGTTACTATACCCGTATTCTCGGAAATAAATGTAGGCGTTTCCCCGGAAATAAACGGCTTAACATTGTAATGAATATACTTTGTTGCGCCAACCTTTACCTTTATTTTTTTCTCAACGGACCTGATACTTACAGCCAAAGGTGAAACCTTTACATTGCATTCAAGTACAGCCTGTTCTTTTTTAAATACCCAAAATGCATCCTTTTCGATTCTTACAACAATCTTTGCATTTCCGGTTTGTCCGCCCGTACAGGTTATATTGCATGTACCGTTTCTTTGTACGGAAACAATTGAAGAATCGCTGCTTTCCACCGATACATTATCCTTTTCATTAAGACCTCTTATCTCTAAATTAAATGTTTCGCCTGACAGGATAGAAACACTATGCATACTTAAATCATATCCTCTCGGAGCCGGTTCCTCGGCACTTGCGTGAGTGCCGGATAATAACGACAAAGATATAATCAAACAAATACTTATTATAAAATCAATAATTCTTTTACTCATATTATCCACCGCTCCTTTCCTGCCTTATGGTAAATTCTTAAAACATTTTCCGACTATTTCTCTAATCTCTGAAAATATTTTAAAATACTTTATAAATATTAAAAATTAATTTTTAACAATATTTTTTAATCTCTGACAATATCTCTTTAAAGGTTTCTCAATGGTACTGCTTAAGATATCCATTGCAGTCCCCGTATGAATCTATTATCAAACCATTTTTAAATTGTAAATCACTTTTTCAAAAATCACTTATATCTATAATAATACATTTTAGTATTACTTACAACTATTATTCTGTTTTTTTCCAGTAATACTTTATGGGTTTATATTACAATGTATTCGTGGCAAATGTATGTCTTAAAATGTACGAATTTATTACAAATGTAAAATCCATGAAAAAAACCTGTAAGAAGCATCTGCCTCTTACAGGTTTCAAATTTCTTTATAATACTCACGCAAAATATAAATTATTTAAGAGTAACCTTAGCTCCAACTTCCTCAATCTTAGCCTTGATTGCGTCAGCTTCTTCCTTGCTAACCTGCTCTTTGATAACCTTAGGAGCGCCATCAACAACTTCCTTAGCTTCCTTAAGTCCAAGACCTGTGATTTCACGAACTGCCTTGATAACCTTAACCTTCTGTCCGCCTACTTCTGTAAGCTCAACATCGAATTCAGTCTTCTCTTCTGCTGCTGCACCACCTGCTGCACCACCAGCTACAACAACACCGGCTGCTGCTGAAACGCCGAACTCTTCCTCACATGCTTTTACAAGATCATTTAATTCAAGAACTGACATGCCCTTGATTGCTTCAATAAATTCTGCTGTAGTCATTATTATTTTCCTCCATAATAAATTAAAATTATTTTCAATATTTGTTAATTAAGCCTCAGCCGGAGCTTCAGCCTCTGCAGGTGCCTCTGCTGCACCCTCACCACCTTTTTCTGCAATCTGCTTAAGTACACGAGCAAGATTTGTAATAGGTGACTGTAATGAACCAAGAAGTTTGGAAATAAGAACATCTCTTGAAGGGATAGATGCAAGTTCTTTAACACCATTTGCATCATAAAGGTTACCCTCAACTACTGCGCCCTTAAATTCAACCTTATCGGTTTCTTTCATAATATCATTGATGATTCTGATAGGTGCTGTAGCATCTTCCTTAGAAATAGCAATTGCTGTAGGTCCTGCAAGAACATCATTTAACTGCTCGAAGTCTGATCCTTCAAATGCACGTTTCATAAGAGTATTCTTATAAACCTTGTACTCGCATCCTGCCTCTCTTAAGTTTTTACGAAGCTTAGTATCAAGTGCAACACTGATTCCTCTGTAATCAACAGCTACTACAGTGGCAACACCATCAACCTTACCTTTGATTTCATCAACGATTGGTTGTTTTAACTCAACCTTTGCCATGAGTATCTCCTTTCTGTACCACAAGATCTAAACGGATAGCCAATCTGCCTTATCTAAATAAAACAATCTGACAAATTTAGATCCAAAGCACGCCTATAAGATTCTGCCATGACTTAAGAGCTAAATGAATATATGTAAAATCTTATTGCAAAATTTCCCATAAAAAAATCTCTTAATTTGCACACAAAAACAAATAAAGAGATGATAAAATTCAAATTATTCTTAAATCAAATCTCCTCGGTAGGCGGTCATACCTTACACCTTTCGGTACCTACTGTCTGTGGCAGATGTTCACGTTGTTCGCGAACTTCTATAAGATAACATACACCCGGCCGGGTTGTCAAGTATTATTTTCCAAAATACTTTATGAAGTAATATCTTTATTAATGAGAATATCGAAACGTTAATATAAAACTTATGACAATACTGTATTGGCTTTAAAAACAAGAAAACCACCTGCCTTGCAGATATTTCCAAGGCAGATGGTAATATGTATTTCAAAAATATTGAAGCATTTTATCGAATACTCAATATATAATTCTTACAGATATCGACTCATTATGCTACACAATTTATCACAAAATATTTTCCGGATATCATGCAGTCTTCTTTCCGTTAAGCATAAATCCCGTCACTGCTCCGACCGCACCACCGATGATGTGGGTAAAGTTGGATACATTATCTACCTTTGTAACTCCGCTTATTACCTGATCTCCGATATAAAGAACCGCCACAAGTATAAATGTAACCGGAATGGTTCCTTCCTTAAAACTCGTAAATGAAGAAAGAAGAATCATTGCAAATACTATTCCGCTTGCTCCGAGAAGCATAACATTAGGGAAGAATAAAACCTCTGCTATACCTGTTACAAGGGCTGTTACTGCCATTATTATAATCATATTTTTCTGACCGTACTTTTCTTCAAGAAGCGGGCCTACTATTAAGAGCATCATCATATTGTTTACGAGATGCGATACATTTGCATGACCAAATACGTGCAATATAAATCTCAAATAGGTTAACGGATTCTTCATGGATGACCTGTAAACACTGAAAAAGAGTTTGTTCGTCGTTCCTCCGGTAATGGTATTAAGCACCAATGCAGCTACACATATGATGCAAAACCACAATATTACAGGCGAATTAAATGATATTTTAAGTGTTGGTTTGTTTCCACTATTACTGTTAGACATATTCTCTCCCCTTGATTTTTCTGCCAAAGCACGACTATCTGCATGCTTAATTATCCTTCGAACCCTTATGTTTCCGGATATGTTTTATTATATTTCAGATATGTTTTATTATATTTCAGATCTGTTTTATTTCGATGTTTCCGGATCTGGTTTATTTCGATGTTTCCGGATATGTTTTATTTTAATTCCATGCCGGGTGATTTTATCTAAGCTTTATCTTCTTACTCTTCTTAAGCTTCAATAAATATTTCTTTGAAGACTTGTTTAATCTCCTAAGATTAACTTTAATCTGCTTCAGATGATTACATTTATAAAAAGCATTTTTACCTATTGTTCTTATATTCTTGCCAATTACAAGCTTTCTTAATTTAACCCTATATTTAAATGCACCGTTCACAATTTTTGTTACCTTATAATTCTTCCCTGCAATTCTAATCTGAGGAAGTATTGTAAGGGCTGATTTATTTGTAGCTCCGACAACTGACAGATATATCTTGTTTTTCCTATAAAATACTTTGTATTTAACGCCATTTTTCGTGAACTCATATGAGTCCGAAAGAACTGCTCTGCTCTTTACGGATACAGGCACAGTAACGCTTTCAGGGTAATATACATCATATTTCTGTGATGTTTGAGATGAAGAACTTTTAATCATGGAGCTAATACTGCTACCGGCATTACTCTGACCAACCTGGTCGATAATCATACGATAAACCTTAAAATCCTTGCCATCCACATAAAATGTAACAATAGCCTTATCCGATGTAGAACTTTCTCCTGTAATACTCTTATATAAATTTGTAGATCCGGAAGAAGCCTGTGATGTATCAATCTCATTTGTCTTAACTACATAACAATTATGCTCGGCACCCTTAACGGTTATTTTTTCGGTACCCTTTGAGGTATATGTTATATTTTGCTGGTTTTCGGTTTGACTCATAGTATCAAGAAGGGTAGACGGCTGAATCGTATTAAAACTCATTGTCTCTTTATTGGTTAACGGCTCAAATTCAGTAGTATTATTAATGCTTGAATACATATACATACGTGAATCCGAAGAATCTACCCAGATCGAAGCAAGTCCCATCATATCAATACCGAGTACGCCTGTATTTAAATCCATTGTTATCTCGGATGTACCTAAACCGGTATTTAAATAACTTGAATACTTCGAGGTGTCCAACATAGAATAAGATATACCGATTACCCTTACCTCACTCATTGCCTGTTTTGAACGTGACATAACATCTACTGCTGACATAGAAGCAAGCACAGCTGAACTGCTTGCTGCATTTGCATTTTCGGCATTGTTATTTGGTGTGTTTGTATTTACTGCAGCTGATGTGGCTGCCTTAGCAACTGTGTCTGCGTAAGCTTTGGTTGTATTCTCCGGACCAAGCCCAAATGCTCCCACAACCAATGAAGATACACAAATAGTTGCAATTAATTTACGTATTTTCTTTGTGATTACCATATTATTCAATCCTTTCTAAATCAAAAATAGTTTTCCCAAATATTTAACTAAAATATGCCTATTAGTTTATCATCATTTTTGGGGGATGTAAACATTAGAATTATATTAATTATTCCGGACTGATAATGTATCGCCTTTAATATAGCTTTAATACCACTCGAATATCACTTTAATCAATTCTTTTATTGACATATAACCTATAATGCCACTTTAATAAGATGTTTTATTATAAAAATCAAACAAATATAACTTCAACATATATCCTTGCAAAATATTTTAATTAACTTTTTAAATAATAAAACCCCCGGAAACAAGATGTTTCCGGGGGCTCTGTATGTTTCGTATATAATTCGAAAATAATTATCTCTTTGAGAACTGTGAAGCCTTACGAGCTTTCTTCAAGCCGTACTTCTTACGCTCTTTCATTCTTGAATCTCTTGTTAAGAAACCGGCCTTCTTAAGAGTTGGACGGAAATCGCTGTCAACTGTAAGAAGAGCTCTTGCAATACCATGACGGATTGCACCTGACTGACCTGTAAGTCCGCCACCTGTAACATTTACATTTACATCATACTTATCATTTGTATTTGTTGCAACGAGAGGCTGACGGATGATTGTCTTTAATGTTTCCATTCCGATATAATCATCGATATCTCTCTTATTGATTGTAATCTTTCCACTTCCAGGTACAAGATGTACTCTAGCTACGCTGCTTTTTCTTCTACCTGTGCCATAATATGTATTAGCCAATTTTTTTTCCTCCTATCCGATTATGCTCTTTCTTTGATTTCGAGAACTTCAGGCTTCTGTGCTTCATGCTTATGATCAGCACCTGCATAGATGTGGAGCTTCTTAGCCATCTGACGACCAAGAGGTCCCTTTGGAAGCATACCAATGATTGCATGCTCTAATACTCTTTCAGGCTTTGTTTCAAGAAGCTTCTTAAGGTTGATTTCCTTCATGCCACCAACGTAGTCTGAGTGATGATAATACATCTTCTGATCAAGTTTCTTACCTGTAACCTTAATCTTGTCAGCATTGACAATAATTACATAATCACCTGTATCAACACTAGGAGTGTAGATAGGCTTATTTTTTCCTCTTAAGATGTTTGCTACTTCCGATGCAAGACGTCCTAATGTGTGGTCAGTTGCGTCAACAACATACCATTTTCTTTCTATATCGGATGGGGTTGCTACATATGTCTTCATCCCATATTCCTCCTATTTAATTTTAATATTTTTTGATATGCACTAATGAAGTCTGCCGGGGCTAATGGCTGAACTCTGATAATGCACACCACTAATCAGCTATTTTACACACTTTATTTTGATTAGTCAAGACTAAATTTAGAAATAAATCGGATTTTATGTAAATTCCTTTCTATTCCCTATTCCATATGGTCTGACAGGGAAATGCAATTTCCAATCCCTCTGTATCGACCTGTTTTAAAGGATTTCATGAGATTTGCATCACCTTATTTTACCGGATTTAAGATGCTTCGCAAATGTCGATTTTTTTTAATTTTACCTACTTCAACTCCCAAATAATCTTACTGTCATTAACCTCCGGAACACCGTAAAGCTTGCTGGAAATAATCTTTGCGGAAAGATCATTTTTATCCGGCTTTTTCAATGCATTTACTATTTTTTCTTTCCCGGTTAATTCCGAAATATCAATCTCGACACTCATAGGATCATCGTTTTCTCCGAGATTCATAGCGATTTTTACCCGATCATCAGGGTACTTTCTGTTCACGAATCCACTCACGAATTCTTCTATTAAAAGTCTGCAGGATTTAAAATGTGACTCATCCATAAACTGCTTTTGGCAAAATGCCTCCAAAGATGAAAGTAACTTGAATGTATCCATATCGCGAACGGTTGAATCCCAGTTCCAAACACTGATTCTGTAAATAAAATCCCTGGTTTTCTTCTTTTCGGGATTATCAAATATCTTCTCCGGGCTTCCCTCTTCGAAAACAATGCCTTCATCTATATAAAGGACCTTCGAGGAGACCTCCCTTGCAAGACGCATTTCATGAGTAACAATAAGCATCGTAAGGCCTGAACGGGCAAGGTTTCTGATAACCGCCAAAACCTCGGATACCATGGTCGGATCAAGCGCGGACGTCGGCTCATCAAAAAGCATAACCTCCGGCTTCATCGCAAGCGCCCTTGCAATCGCAACTCTTTGCTTCTGCCCACCTGACAGCTCCTTTGGATAATTAAGAGCCTTACCGGCGAGACCTACATTTTCAAGCTCCTTCATAGCAACATCACAGGCCTCTTCCCTGGAAATGTTTAAAATATCTGTCTGAGGCGTGACTATATTTTCCAAAACAGTCATATGTGGAAACAGATAAAAGGACTGAAATACCATCCCCATCTTTCTTCTAAGCTGATTTAAATCTGTGGCCGGATCGCAGATATCCTTGTCGTGAAAGATAATCTGCCCGCCGTCAGATGTTTCCAAACGGTTCATACACCTTAAGAGGGTTGATTTTCCGGTACCGGAAGGTCCGATAATACTTATTACATCGCCCTCCTCCACAGTGAAATTGATATCCTTAAGGGGAAACTCTTTGCCAAATTGTTTCTTCAAATTTTTTACCTGAATCATACTCATGATTTTCCCCTCCCCTCTATAATTTTACCTAATTCCTTCTTGCTTTTCTCTTTTTTACCTTCAAAAAACCTGTTATAAATCAGGTTAATTATGCCGGACAACAGTTTTATAAGTATATAGTAGAAAATCGCTATGGTTATCAACGGGAAAAATGCCTCGAGCGTTCTGCTTCGGATCAGATCCCCCGCTCTCGTAAGGTCCATTACCGCTATGAAACCAACGATAGAAGTATCCTTTATCATAACCACAAACTGTGTCTTTATTAAAGGAAAATATATATCCCTTGCCTGTGGAAGTATGATTCTTCTAAATGCCTTGCCCTCCTTGTAGCCAAGCGACAATGCTGCCTCCATCTGGCCGGGATCCACGGCCTTTATTGCATTTATGATTATGTCAAATGTCTTGATTCCAAACATTATGGAAAAGCCTATAATTGCTACTATCACGGCTGAAATCTCGGCTTTCCCGAAAATAATATAATATAAAACCATAAGTATAACTACTGCCGGAAGTCCCACAACTATCTCTTCCAAAATGCGGGTTATAACATTAATTACCTTATTATTTAATCTGTTTAAGAAGACTATTCCGAAGCCCAGAAGTACTCCCAAAAGTCCTGCAACAATTGATATTATAAGAGTCACAAGCAGTCCGTTAAATATGAGCTTATATCTTCTTTCATCTATGAATGTTTTTCTGAAGCTTGCCTTAAGCTTTGTTAAAAAGCCATTCGTTGCATTTCCACCCTGGTCCCTGGCTCTGACCAGAAGTACAACATTACCCGAGTGGTAAGGTACCATATCCATACTTTCAAGTCTTGCGCCGGTTATAAGCATACTTCCGATTGCAAGATCTGCCTTTCCACTCTCGACAGACGGCAAAAGTGCCGCTAGCTCCATCCCCTTAAATTCAACCTTTACATCAAGCTGCTTAGCTACCGTAAGAAGAAGAGCCGGATCAAAACCGACAATCGACTCGTTATCACCTCTGTATCCCATAGGCTCGAGGTTATCGATAATTGCCACCTTTACCGTACCATTATTACCCGGCCAGTCCTGCTCCGGTAAAATCTTTTTGGATTCATCCGATCCGATCCAGATGTCCCAAAGCCTGTTTATCTCTTCCTCTCCTACCTCTTCAATGGCCTTCTGCCACTTCTCAACCTCGGGACTTCCCTTTTTAAATGCAATTCCAAATTCCATTTCCTGAAGTGGCTGCTCCATAACCACCAAAGCAGGGTCCTGATTTGCCTGATACTCTGCAACTGCTGAGTTATTGAGGGCTGCATCGGTCTTTCCGGACTTTAATGCAAGTATAATATCCGCAAACGAATCATAATATGTATATTTTGCTCCATCTACATATTTATCCACCTGATCCGAAAACGGTGCGCCGGACAGCATGGAAACCCTCTTCCCGTCCAAATCGCTAAAATCGGAAAACTCCGGGATTGCTTCAGAGCTGCCGGATTCACTGCTTTCCCCGGAAGCCTCCGAACCTGCTTCATCAGAACTGTCGGCCAACTCTATACTGCCGGATTCACCGGAGCCTGCTTCAGAGCTGCCGGTTTCACCGGAGTCTACTTCAGAGCTGCCGGATTCCTCAGAGCTACCGGTCTCACTGCTTACCGTAGCATACGCCCTGCCGGCAGATACACTTAGGCCCCCAACCAACAAGAGGCACAAAAAAAGCCCCATCCTTTTTAATAAATGTTTTTTCACCTTTTTCCTCCTTATATTATCTATAATTTTTAATCATAAAACTATCTGTTACATTTTATTATCCCAAAATCACTTCATTATTTTAAAATCATTTCATATACCCATCATAAAATCACATAAATGCAGAAAAATCCCAATCCTTAAATCAATTATAATATTTCCTAAATAACATTTTTATTACGCTTCCCAAAACACTGATATATATAATAATGTATTATTTTATTCACGATGTCAATATAAAAATAGTGCCTTTCTGACACAATTTTACCACAAATGTTATCCTTTTTTGACAACACTTTTAAACATTTTTGACTATTTTATTCTGTATAGTATCATCATAAAAATAATACACAACCTCAAAACGACTTGTGTAGCTAAAAACCTAACCCCCCAAAATAAGTTTTAGCTTTTTAAAATCATCTTACAAGTTAAAGCTTATCCCGATTATTAACTAAGTATCCTGCTTAGTTTTATATATATCACACACAAACTAAGAACGAAAAGTGTTTTGAGGGATGGGCTACGTTTTAACATTTAAATAATGAAAAAACTTCTTGTTACATTTAAAAATTATTCAAATGGAATTAAAATGTGCAGCCTTTACCTGAAAGTCTTTTTAAGGAGGTAGATTACTATGAATAAAAAAATCAAACTAAGAACTGTAAAAAAAGGGATATCATGTCTCATCGTAAGCGCACTTGTGGTCTCGGCTGTGCCGACTGCCACGTTAGCTGCCTCGAAAAATGCTAAACTTAGCAAAAATAAGGTAACAGTTTCTGTCGGAAAAACAAAAACAATAAAAATAAAGAATGTTTCCGGCTCCGTTAAGACAAAGGTTACAGTTAAGAAAAGTGCTATAGCTAAGGTTGTAGCCAAAGGAAAGAAGATAAAAGTAACCGGCCTAAGCACAGGAAAAACCAAGGTCATTTTAAAAGTAACTTATAAAAAGAACGGAAAAACGGTTACCAATAAGCTTAAATTCAATGTAAATGTAACCTCCTCCGATTCAGGTTCCGGATCAAGTTCCGGTTCTTCAAGTTCTGTAGCAAGCCAAAGCTCAACTTCAAACAACACAAACTCAAGCTCTACCGATACAAATAAGCAGGCAACCGGTTCGGATGCAACCACAACTCCTACACCGGTTTCAATCCCTGAAGTTACAGTAAGCGAGAGCGATACAAATACAACAATAAGCGATTCCGCTACTCAGATTACACTTAACAGTTCAGGTGAAGCTTCAGATATATATGCCGACGACGGAACCACACTTTTATATTCGGTTTCAGCCAAGAATAAAATCACTATTTATTCACCCGGTGATTATGTAATTGGTACCGACGGAACTGTAACATCGATAAACAAAGGCATTACAGTTGACCTTCAGGAAAGCACAACCGCAGGAGAAGTTCACATATATCTGAACGGTGTAAATTACGAGGTTGAATCGGATGCCGATAAGGGTGTAATTTTCGCAAAGAAAGCTGACAACCTCACAAAGCTTATAATTACAGCGGTTGACGGCACAGTAAATAATCTTACCGATACAGGTTCTGCAGGCACAGCCTACTACGACTCAGAAGGAAATGAAATTGAAGATGAAGCAAACTATTCAAGCGCTGCTTCCACCGAAGATATCTATCCTTCAGGAATATTCGTTAAGAAGTCACCATTGACAATCAACGGAACCGGAACCATTAACATTTCTTCTACAAATGGTTATGGAATCAAGTGTTCCGATACTTCAGAAGGCTTAAAAATCATTGATACAACGATAAACATCGGTTCCGCTACTACTTACGCAGGACATACCGGAATCTCATCCAAGGTAACAGTTTATACCGAAAATGCTGATTTAAACATTTACTCCTACGGAGATGGCATAAAGACTACCGTTGATTCGGAAGATACCGATTTAGTTGGTCTGGGACTTATTTCCATCCAGGGCGGCGATCTTACAATCAATGCAGTGAACGGCGATGGCATAAGCTCATCCTACACAGCAACTGTTAATTCAGCGGAAAATGCTTACGGCGAGGTAGTTCTTAATCCTACTACATTAAATATAACAACAAAGGCTGACTCTTCGCTTTATACTTCAGTAACATCCGAGGATGATATCCAGAGCTGCAAGGGTGTTAAGGCAGGCGCTTCAATAGTAGTACCAAACACTGCCGGAACCATTAATATAGACACAACAGCTACTAATGTGAAGGTATCAAGTTACGACAACAGCAACGATGCATTGCACTCTAACGGTATAATCCAAATCGTCGGCGGAACCCTTACTCTTGCAGCCGCTGATGACGGTGTTCATGCTGATTCAACTCTTACCATTGAAAACACAAACCTCACGGTTTCAAAGTCATACGAAGGAATCGAGGGTGCTGACATAACAGTTAACAGTGGTACGATAAATGTAACCGCCAGTGATGATGGTTTCAATGCAGCAGGCGGCAGCGATTCACAAAGCAGTGAGCAAAATAACTACTTCCGTCCGGGTGATTCTTCGGGATCGGGAAATGGTCAAAGCACAGCTACTACAACCACAAACTTCCTACTTACCATAAACGGCGGTACAATATTTGTTAATGCCGAAGGTGATGGCCTTGATTCCAACGGAAGCCTTTATATAAACGGTGGCGACATCACAGTAGCAGGTCCTTCAAACGGCGGTAACGGAGCTCTTGATTCGGGCGACGGCAGCGGTTGTGTAGTATCCGTAAGCGGCGGAATACTCAGAGCAATGGCCGGTACAGCTGATATGGTTGTAGTTCCGACAACAGGAACCCAAAGCTACTTATATGTAACAGGAAGCATAAGCGCAGGTACAACAATAACCATTTCCGATGCTTCAGGAAATGTATTGGATACATTTACAGCTGTTAAGAGTACAGCTTCACTGGTTTACTCTTCTCCTTCAATTACATCAGGATCAAGCTATACAGTGAGCTTCGGAAACTCTTCTACTACAGTTACTGCCGGACAGGGAGCAACAGGTGGTATGGGTGGCGGCACAGCCCCTGGTGGTGGCACAGCCCCTGGTGGAAGCTCAAGTGGCAGCTTCGGAGGAAACTCCGGAGGACCTGGAGGATTCTAAAAGCCTCGCGCTGAAGCGCATTAAAAATTGATAACAAGTTAAGCCTCATATATTGGCAATAAGTTTTCCCATTAAGAAGAAACGCACCTCTTTATCCCGGGTGCGTTTCTTCGTGTTTATACGTATATTATAAAAGCTGGAATTCAGGAAGCGCAGCTTTCAGACCATTCCGTTTCCTACTCCTCGCAGGCGCTTATTTGTTGGCATTCGAGCAAACTCGTCTTGTAATTTTTAATAAATATATAGGTTACGAGGCTCAAACACGAGTGCGCATCGCACGAAGTCATTACGTGACTTCTTAGCTTATATAAGTAAAAGATTTCAATATAAAAATTAAAGTTATGCATATTTTTCTTAAAGAGAGAAACACACCCTCGGAATCCCGAAGGTGTGCTTCTCTTTTTTATTTGTACATGGCCCACACGGCCACCACTCTAATTTACTTTAAGTACTGTCTCTTAATCTTTCTTGGTATGTTTCCGTTATCTACACGGCAGAAGATACGTGTCATATAAGTATGTCCGTTCTGGTTAATCTCAGCAGTAAGATGTACAAATCCTCCGCCAATACCCTTAACCCAGCAGATAACCTTGTGACCCTGCATCTTAGACTTAATAATCTTAAGATTCTTACCTTCCTTCTTGTACTTCTTAGGAATGTAGAAATCATATGTAGCATCTTCAGCAACATTTGTAAATACAAGCTTTGTACTCTTTCCGGAAGCTATACGTCTGTAAACGTTAAATTCAGGAAGTTCACCGCTTACCTTTGTAAGAGCTTTCTTCGTTAAGTTAAAGTTACGTGAGGTCTTAGCTGTCTTCTTGATAACCTTTACATTAACGAGTACCTTGTAGTATGAACCATTCTGGATAACAAATGCCTTAATCTTAGTACGTCCGTAATTCTT
Source organism: Lachnospiraceae bacterium (assembly GCA_024691065.1). Classification (GTDB taxonomy): domain Bacteria; phylum Bacillota; class Clostridia; order Lachnospirales; family Lachnospiraceae; genus JAEEJA01. The sequence goes on from JAILOA010000072.1 coordinate 13,434, forward strand.
ACCCTTGATTACACCCTTCTTATTGATTGATGCAACCTTCTTGTTTGTTGAACGATACTTAAGAACCGCTGTGCTTGAAATACCTCTAAGGTTAATCTTGAACTTAGATCCCTTAACTACATTTTTCTTCATCTTGAAGATAGGAACATATTTAACAACAGTAGATTCGTCATAAGCAACTACCTTTAAGTTAAATGTCATCGTTGTTCCGTCTGTATAAGTAATAGTTACAGGATAATCACCAACTTCTAAGTTCTTTAAATAATCCTTTGAAATTGTAAGAGTACCGTTTTGTACTGTGTACATATTGTTTGGAACTTCGGTTCCGTTAATTGTTATCTTTGATACTGTCTTGTTACCATCGATAATTTCTGTGATATCTGACTGATTTGACTTATCAAAAATCTTATCCTGTGGTGTTACGGAAGACTTTGTAGCTACAGCTGAGCTTGAAGCAGGTTTAGCAGTTGATGCATTTGCAGGAGCTGTTGCACTTGCCTGTGGTGCTGTTGTTTCATCAGCTTTTGGACTTGCTGTTACATCATCCGGTGCTTCAGTCTTATCAGGCTCTGCTGTCTTATCTGCATCAGGTGTAGCACTTGCGTCTGTATCAGGTGTAGCAGTATTATCTGCCTCAGGTGTAGTAGCAGGTTCTGCTGTCTTATCTGCATCAGGTGTAGCACTTGCTTCTGCATCGTCAGTAGCCTCAGGACTTGCTGTTGCACTTTCATCCTCTCTTACGATTGTATAAACAACTGTAAGTGTATCTCCGTTATCACCCTTAATAACATATGTTACCTTTGTATCATCAGGTGTTACCTCAAGTCCTGTCACCTTTCCGGTATCAAGATCTGTAAGTGTTCCCTTTCCTTCTGTTACTTCAGCGCTTTCAATTGTACCATTCTTAACATCAGGATTAAGAATAACCTCTGTAGTTCCATTAGGAACAGTTATCGTTACATTTTTAACTATATTTGAAGGATTGGAATCATCAGTTTCCTCTTCTTCCTTAATGTCTGCATCCGGATTTTCAGGATCTGTAGGATCATCGCTATAAATAATATCGTCCGGACCTTCTCTCTTAATTGTATAGATATAGGTTGTCTTTTCGCCATTATAAGCTTCAACTACATAAGTTACTACTGTATCATTGCTGTCATCTCCGTCATTTACCTGAAGACCTGTAACAACTCCCGTAGTATTGTCTGTTCCTTCTTCAAATGAACCCGGGCCTGTGATTGCGGTACCTGATGCAACTAATGTACCCTTAATGTCTTCCGGATTAAGCTGAAGTGTTGTTGTTCCGTAGCTTACTGTAATTGTTTGTTTTACAACAATATTATCAGGATCCGAATCATCAACAACTGCCGGTGACGTAGATACGACTGTTGGAGTATTTGCTATATCCGAATCCTCATCCTTCTTAGGATCCGGGTCGATGATAAGCTCACGCTCATCATCATCCTCGATAAATACCTTAACAGTAGTCTCTTTGATTTCTCCGTTATACTCGGCCTGAATTACCATATCATAGCCTTCTTCGGTATTTATCTTCTTCTCAACCTTTGATGTATCAAAACCTGTAACAGGAACATCTATCTTAAGAACTGACTCATAAGCTCCT